>NZ_JBEYJU010000015.1:0-132717 GCF_040703965.1 Streptomyces sp. NPDC006655
CACAAGGTACGACAAGTTGGCGGTCCGCTACGAGGCGACCGTGCTGGTCGCAGCCATCAACGAATGGCTATGACCAGCACATTTGAAACGCACCCGGTGGCACTAGTCAGCGGATGCGCGTCGTCGGCTGCCTGGCCGAGGCCGCCGCGTCACGTGCATATGCACGTCGCTAGGGGTCTCCTCGGTGATAACCACGAGCCATGAACCGTCGCTGAACCGGATGCGCAGTCGATCAGTCGCATGCGATCCGGCAAGAGGATCCTCCACCACTACCTCTGCAGTGGGGAGTTCGGCGACGACTCGCAACCGCGCTTCCTGCCGGACGGACACGCGCTTGGGCGGGGCCATCAGGACGATGCAGCCCTGGGCCAGGACGAGGACTCGGTTGTGATGCGGAGAGTGGCTATACCAGGAGAGCAGGAACTGGCCGGCCGACCCGGTCCAGTCGCCGTCGAAGATCTGGTCGAGGCCGTGAGCGTGGAGGGCTGCCTTTCCCTCCTTGGCCTCGCGGTCTTTGCCCCGCGCCCTGGCCCGCTCCGACTCCGGGCCCAGCAGCCGCTCCATCCTCTCCTCAAGTACCGAGAGGAAGACGAGAAGCATCAACAGAGGGTAGAAGAGGCCGCCGAGCAGTATGCCGAGCGCGCCCAGCGGGCGTATGACGGCGGGCCGTAGCGGTCCGCCACCTGCCGCCCGGTGCACGTCCTCCGGAGGTGTCGGGATCTTCCCGATCCTGCACCAGGCGGCAGCGTCCGCAGGAACGTCGAGACGGTCCCGTACTCGCTCGGCCAGGGTCTTTCTGCTCATGTGCGGAGGAGACCGGCGCCGGCGATCTTGTCGTTCTCGCTGGCCCTGTCGTTCCCACTGCCGCAGGCGGTCAACAGCAGTGCTGCCGTTGCCGCCAGTGCGGCAGCGGCGGGCAAAGTACGGCGCTTCACAGTGAACTCCCCGTGAGACAAAAGTCCATTCAAGAGGCCTGACGGTATCGGGGCGGTTCTCGGTCTCGCCAGCGCGAACTTCCCTGCGAATGGTGCTAATGCTGGGCGGATGGGGTGGCGGGGGACGTGACCTGTGTCCTGATCGTGCCCGAACGGAATCCGGCCCGGATGCGTTCGGACGCTGTTGTCGGGGTGCTGTGAGTGGGGAACTCCGTAGCGCTGTCGTGCCTCGCGCCTCGGGCCGGTGGACGGCCGTACGCCGATGGGCGGCGTCGAGGAACCGGAGTGCGCCGACCACGGGTGGATAGCACACGGCGCACTCAGGACAGTCGACGCGTCGCGCCTACGACCGTAGTCCGTTCCCTCCGTTCCGTCGCGCCTCCTCGTGCGTGCCTTCGTCATCCTCCGTGTCCCTGGCTCCGATCACGCGCATACCCCGGGACTCGGCGACCCGCAGCGCGTCGGTGAGGCACTCGGTGAGACGGATGCCGGCGTAGCGGACCTCGGCGTACGGCGACATCGGGTCGTCGAGCACCTGGCGGGCGTGGGCAAGGACATCGGTGCCGGTGGCGAGCTGGGTGGCTTCCAGGTCGTCGGCGAGGCGGGAGAGGTAGCCGCCGCTGTTGTCCGTGACCAGGTAGCACGGCTTGCCCTCGGGGGTGGGCCAGGGGAGGAGGCGGAGGGAGGTCGGAGTGTGTGCGGGGCTGTCTGCCTGTTCCATTACGCAGCCACCTCCGGCGAGCCGATCACGTGCTGGTCGAGGTCGATCCCGAAGTCGGCGGCCAGTAGGAGGGCGAGCCGCCGGCGCTGCTGGAGGGCGGCCTCGCGCTCGCGCGCGGTGATGCAGGGGTGGACCAGGGCTGAGTCGGTGCCGTCGAGGAGGGTGGCCAGGCCGTACGGCGACCGGTGGTGGGGGAGGTTCGAGGGCTCGGCGGTGAGGGGGCAGCGTACAAGGGTGAGGTGCAGGTGGGGGAAGGGCGGACGGCGAGGGCGGCGGCGCCGTTTCCCGGTACCGGGGGCGAAGAGGAGGCGCAGCCATTGGAGGGCGTGAGGGATAAGGTCATGCATGTCGACGCTCCTTACAAGCGTTGGCCGTGCCCCGGGAGGTCTAGCCACCTCGCCGGGGTCTGTCGTCTTGGAAGCTACACCGGTATATAGCCCTCTGCATACAAGTGCAGAGGGATCCACACGATCGGGCAGGTCAGTACCGCTCTACGTTGTACGCATGAGCGATTCGGAAGAATCTGTGACCCCGCTGGACCCGATGAGTGCCCGACCGCTCTACGTTCAGCTGGCCGATGTCATCGCTGGGAAGATCGCGTCCGGAGATCTGGCGCCGGACAGGCCTATCCCCTCCGAAAACCATCTTGCCGACGAGTACGGCGTAGCCCGTCTCACCGCACGTCGCGCCGCACAGGAACTGCGCGAGCGCGGCCTCATCGTCACAGTGCGCGGCAAGGGGTCCTTCGTGGTCCAACAGCCAACGGCTGACGCAGAGAAGGAGAGCGATTCGGACAACTGAAGAGGCCGCGGTGTGTCGCGCGGCCTCTTTGGCTTTCCTTGAGCTGCGTCGGTCACTCGACGCTGATAGGTGGCGGGTGGCCGATACTGTTGCCGTCCGCCCTCGGATGCGTACCTCGTTACAGATCGCCCGGCTTCGGCGCCGCTGCTTCTCCGGAGGGACCCATGAGGATGGAGTGGGTCTCGTGAACGTCCTTGGCTGCCTTCGAGGGCACACTCACCTCCACCATGACGATCCCGCTCCGGAGCCGGGTGATGACCGGGGGCTGGGAACGGCTCGGGAGTTCGCCGAGGAATCGCGTCAGCCGGGCACGCTGGCCTGGGGACAACTCGCTTTCGGCGACGGTGTGGACGGCTCCGGAGAGTAGCTGGCACAGCCGCTCGGCGCTGTCGGGATTGCCGGTGAACAGGCGGATCCAGGACTGGTCCACGAAGTTGAGCCGTACGTCGGCTTCGGCCTCGCTGAATGTCATCCGTCGTGCTCCGGCGAGAGAATCGCGAGGGAATTCCGCGAGCACGTCGGCTTTGTCCAAGGTGCCTGTTCGGGTACCGAGAAAGAGCAGACGCCGACTCGTCAGGGCGAGGTCGGTGGCATAGCCCTTGGGGCGGCGCGCCGGATCCAGTTGCCAGGGCACGGTCCGCGCCAGAGTGTCGGGCGCGGCCCACATGACGGGAAAGTCCTCGACCTCGTTCTCCGGTTCCTCCGGCCTTCCACGCACGGGTACATCGCCGAAGGGCGAGCCGGCGGCTCCGCCGATGTTCGCGATGAGGTTGGCGATCAGTGGAATCCCGACGGCGAAGGCGCGGCCGGTGCGTTGCGCGACACGGTCGCCAGTCGTACGCAGGGTGTAGCTCGGACCCGCAGGCCAGTCACGCAGTTCCTGCTGGATGTCGTTGCGATCGAGATCTCTGAACCAGCGGGATCCGGAGACAGCCGGTGAGATGCCGGTGGCGAATTTGGCCGCGGTCCTGATCAGCAGGTCCTCGTCGGCTTCGGGATACCAGTCCATCAGTACGTCATCTCTCCACGGAGGAACACAACTCGGTCAGTCGGGAAGACCGGCAGGAGCGGTCGAGGGCGGGAATTCCACCGAGCCGACGATTCCCGCGACGGCGTGTGCGAACTCATCCCACTGTTCCACTGAAGCCGTGTCCAGGGTAAACACAGCGGTGTACGGACCCGTTGCGAACGGGATGTGTACCTGGATTTGTCCCATGATGAGTTCCTCGTCCTGGCCGGACTTCGTGTATCCGCCGTCCACGACAAGTTTCTGGAAGCTGACTCCGCAGACCGCCGGCCCGCACGGGAGATCCAGCCAGGTCACCTCGCGCAAGGGGTCCCGGAGCAAGAGTGCCTTGATGCCCTGCGCGACGACTTCCTGATCCGTCTCACCGGACTCGAAGGCCGCGATGGTGAGCGAGCAGTGTGCTACGCCTCTGTCGTCCTCCAGCCCGTAGAGTCCGATACCGAAGAAACCGACCCCGCTCGCGAGCATCTGATCGGCCATGGCGCTGTACAGCGAACCCATGGTTTCCCACAGGGGTACTTCACCACGTGGATAGATCTCGCGGACGAGTTGCTGTGCCGCCTGTGCCCGCTCGTCAGCATCGAGTGAAACCTCGATCGCGTGCATACCGTCGGGTAGCCGGAAGGCCATCGGGGGCAGTACGGCGCCCTCGATGGTCAGATCCTGGAGTGTCTCAGGGGTGTTCATGAACGGCGCTCAGCCCCCAAAGTCACTTGTTGCGATGGTATGCACCTTGTAGGCGTCGAGGGCGCCCTTGATCGAACCATCGATGATGCGGCCCGCCCTGCCCATGGGGGCGATTGCGTCGGCCCCCTTGACGAACTTCAAACCCGACACCAAGTTGATGCCCTGGGTGCCGAGAAACTGACCCTTGCGAATATTCTGCAATCCGCTTTCGACCGCCAAGGTCAGTCGGCTGCCGCCTTCACCCAGCTTCACCATGGGCACCGCTTTGATGGGACCGAAGAGAACAAATGCCTTCCCGACGCTGGTTACGCCGCGGTAGCCCTCGCCGAGCTCTGCGGCCCGTGCGGCCGCGTTTGCGCCCTTCGCGAGTTCTGCGCTGCCCGTGAGCCCCTTGACGCCTGGCAGGACACCGAGGGCGTCGAATCCGATCTCGGTCCAACTGACGTCCGCGCCAGCTGCTTTGGCGACCAGATGGGTCAGGAGGGCTGCGCCACTCGTAATCATCGCTGCGGCGGCGAAGATGGCGCCTATGGGTTCGAAGGGAGCGGTGATGATGGCGAGGAGTCCCAGTACACCGCTGGCCAGGCTGAGAAGGTCGCCGATCGCTTTGAAGACGTCCGCGTGATCTTTGATCCAGTCGCCGGTGGCGTCCCAGGCACCCTCGATACCCTTGCCGAGTTTGTCCCAGAAGCCCGGCTCGTCGGGCGCGATGTCGCCGGCCATGTCGAGCTCCTTGCTGACCTGACGGGCTGCCGCCCGGTAATCCGCCTCCAGTTCATGGACCTTCTGGATGACCCCGTCCACCGCGCTGGAGGCCTTCGCGAGATCCGTGCTGCCCTTGCTGTCGGCCTTTGCTCGGGCCTGCGACTCGGCATCGAGTTTTTCCCCGGCGCTCTTCTCCAGCCGGTCCGCGCGGTCCTGGAAGTCCTGGAGGTCGCCTGCCCAGCGGTGCAGGGCACGCGAGGCCTTGTCGAAGGACTCGTGGCTCTTGCGGATGAGAGGGGTGACGTCCTGGCCGACGTACTCGCTGAAGGCGATCGCGGTCTTGCCCTTCCAGGCACCGGTCTCGATGCGTTCCAGCTCGCTCAGTGCCGTTCCCAGCTCGCCGGCCAGCTTGCCGAGCTGCTTGGCGAGGTCTCGGGTGTCCTCCACGCTTCCCGGTGTGGGGTCCCAGCCTATGTGGGGGAAGGCAGGCCGTTGCCCAGCCACGTCACGTGCCCTTCTGCTTCGGAGCCTTGAGGGACTCGGCCAGGTCCAGGTCGAGCTTGTCGAAGCTCTCGCCGATCTTGTTGATCATCTTCACGGCGCCCTGGGTGTGCTTGCCGAGCTGCTTGATGCCGTAACCCCAGTCGTCGGCGAAGTCCTGGACGTCTTCGATGAGCCGCTTCTCACCGACTGCCGAGGCGTCCGCGCTGCGGAGAGCGCGGCGGGTGGTCTCCATGCGGTCGCTGATGGACGAGAAGGTCTTCTTCAGGTCCTGGAAGATCGTGTCTTCGAGGCGCAGGTCAGTCATGTCGGATTCCGGTCTCCTCAAGCGGCCCGAAGCCGGAACTCGGCGGGCCGCTCGCGTCTCGTCAGCGGTTGACCGCCTGGATTTCCTTCACGGTCACGTTCTGCTCATACGTGGACAGGCCGTCGGGCAGGGCCGGCTGTTGTGCGGGGCCGTCGGGGTCGGCCGAGGCCGTCCAGGTCACCTTCCAGGTGATCGACGCCTTGAAGGGGTAGGTGCCGGTTCCGGACGAACGGCGGTAGGTGACGTTGCAGGCCGCGTCCTTGCTGTCGACCGTGTAACCCTTGTCGCCCTTCACCAGGTCGTATGTGCAGGTTCCCGGATCGGCGTCCGGCGTGCCCGCCTCGACGTGCAGGGCCACAGGAGTCGCCACGGTGGTCGCGGCCATCTGGACGCCCTTGTAGTTGATGCTGGCGGTCGTCCAGACCCGGTCGAAGTCGCCGTTCAGCTTCACCCGCGTCCCGAGGTTCACCTTGAGCCGGTCGGGGCTGGGACTCAGTACCACGGGTGGCTTCGGCAACTTCGTGGAGTTGTAGGCGAGTCCGGACAGGATCTCCGGCGTCAGCTGGTTGGGGTCTGCCTTCGGCTGGGCGGGCGGGACCCAGATCTCCCAGTTTGCGGGGGTCACGGGACAGGCGTCGGTGTAGCTGTCGTTCCGGAACTGCACTTGCCACCAGAGGCCCTTGTCGCCCTTGTGGTAGTCCTCGGCGGCGCGTTTCTCGGCGTAGCTCGCGGCCGGCTCCTGGGCGCCCTTGTAGGAGGACTTGATGAACTCCTCGTACTCGTCCGGCGTGTACATCGGCTCGTACCAGCAGACGGGGGGCTTCCAGTTGGCGTTCGAGGAGGTGGCGGTCGCCGTGGAGGCGGACGATCCGGTCGTTTTCTGGTTGATGCGGATGTGGGCGCCGATGGTGCCGGCGCCCGAGTTGGCGCTGGAATCGGCGCCGGAGTTGGCCTCCGAGTTCCCGCTCGGGTCGGCGGGAGGCTGTCCGCCGGTTCCCGTGTCATCCCCTGTCTTGGGGTCACCGGCGTAGGCTGGGAATCCGGTTCCCAGCATCACGAGGAGGCCTACGGCCACGGCCGTCCGGACGCCGGCCCGAACCATGCCGGACCTCAGCCCTGGACGCACGCCGAGTCCCCCTTCTTCCAGTTCTGCTGTGTGACCTGCCAGTCGCCGGCCGAGTCCCGGGCGGCTTGAAGGGTGTACAGGACGAAGTCCTTGTTGCTCGGCTTGGTACGCAGAACCTTGTTCGTTTTGACTTCCTTGCCGTACGCCTTGCTCTGGTCCTCGCAGTAGCGGGCCGCCGCAGTCTTGCCGTTCGCGATGTCGGTGACCTCGAAGTCGTAGTACCGGTAGTGCCCCGTGAGCGTGAGGCCCTGCTTCTTGAGGGTTGCAACACGCTGAGACCAGTAGGTGAAGGCAGCCCCACCGAAGAAGCGGCTCATATTGGCGGTTTTGCCATCACCCTTGCCGAAGGCCTCGATATTGGCCTGGGCCGCGTACGCCACATCCCGGAGGATCGCGTCCTTCGTGGCGTCACCGGTCGACTGTCGGTCAACCGTCACTGTGATGTCCGACGGAAACGCAAAGCTCGGCGTGTTCTTGTCAGCGGCCGACGCGGAGGCCGACGGCGACGGAGAGTCAGACCCTCCCGTACCGGCCCCCGTGATCTTGTCGTTGTCCTTGGAGCTGTCGTCCCCGCCTCCGCATGCCGTCAGCAGCAGGGCTGCGGTCGCGGCGAGCGCGGCGGCGACGGGCAAGGTGCGGCGCGTCACTGTGGACTCCCCCGTGAGAATGAAGTTCGGCAGGAGCGAAGACGGTATCCGTGAGGTCTCCGATTTCGCCACCGCGAACGTCGCTGTGAGTGTGGTGATCGAGACGCATTCTAGGAGCTCTGGCGGGGGCGGCCCCGGCGTGGTGGCGTGGAGCTTCCCTGTCCCGGGCCGTTCGCGGGAGCTTGGTGAAGGTTGCGCGGGCATGGCGTGAGCGGGTGCGGATTCCTTTGGGCCCTGTCCCCTCCTTGGGAGTCCCTTTGCGGTCCATTGGTTGTAGCCCCGAAAACCCTCGACAGAGAGTGACCCTGGCTCTCTGCGTCTCGCGGGGCGGCCGGTAGGCAGGTGTTCACGGGGGTAGTTGTGGCGGATCACGTCAAGGTGTCCACGAGTGAGTTGCGGGAGATCAGTAGATCTGTCGCGAAGTTGAAGTCCAACTTTGAACATGCGAAGGATCTCGTCGACTCGTACGGCTCCGAAATCGGGTCCGGTGAGGTGGCCGACGCGCTGGGCGACTTCGCCGACGACTGGAAGAAGAAGCGCAAGCAGCTCTGTGACGGGCTGGAGTTCCTCGGGAAGACCGCGGGTGAGGCGGCGAAGGCTTACGACGGGGTTGATCAGCACCTTGCCGACGCGCTGGTCAAGGCTCAGCCGGGGGACAAGTGAGCGATCACGACTTCTCCGGCGTCGACTGGCAGACGGCCCGGTACGACGACAAGGAGTTCACACCGGGGGATCCGTACGAGGTGGCCCGGCTCGGGAAGCGGATCTCCGACACCGCCAGGCTGATCGAGGAGCAGGCCGCGAAGCTGAGCAACCTCGTGGACGGGAACGGGTGGGATTCGGACGCCGGAAAGGCGTTCACCACGAAGACCGGCGACACCGTCAAGCTGCTGAGCCAGTCGCATCAACGGTATGCGGCGGCGGGGGCGGCGCTCGGTTCCTCCGTGCCGTACGAGCCCATCGCCGACTCCGTCCGGGAGAACTGGGCCACCGCCCTCAACCACGCGCAGAACAGGGTGCGCGCCGCGCTGAAGAAGGCCGCTGCGGCCGACGCCGACAGCAGTAACTACCAGAAGCAGATCGATCAGCATCCGTCCGGGGACGACAGCCATCCGGACAAGCAGAAGCTGAAGCGGCAGAAGGAGGCCTCCGACGGGGAACTCGACGCCGCGAAACGGGAACTCCGGGCCGCACTCGACTACCGGGACACCCAGGCCGGGTACGCCGCCAAGGCCATCCGGGACGCCATCGACCACGACGGGCTGAAGGATCCCACGCACCACTGGTGGGACAACTGGAAGGACTGGGTCGCCGAGGTCGGGCACTGGGCGGGAGCGATCGCCGGCGTGCTCTGCGTCCTCGCGTTGGTGCTGAGCTGGGTCCCGATCCTCGGTGAGGTGCTCGGGGCGCTGGCTCTGATCGCCTCCGTGGTCGCCCTCGTCTGCGACACGGTCTCCGCGCTGGACGGCAAAGGCACATGGCTGGACGTCGCCATCGACGTGGTCGGCGTGCTCTCCTTCGGCGCCGGGCGGATCTTGGGCACGGCCGCGAAAGAGGCGGCCACCGCTGCCCGTGGATCGGCCGCCTTGCGGCAGTTGCTCACCCTGCGGGACCTGGGGGTGGACGCGAAACTGGCCGGTGAGAGCGCCGAGGCACTGACGGGTGTGAAAGCTGGCAAGATCGGTGAGGCGCTGGCAAAGGGCCCGAACAGTGTCCTTCCCAAAATGCGGTCGATCGTCAAGGATTCCCTCGACTTCAAGGCGTACTACAACGACATCCGCGAGGCCATCACCAAGACGGCACCGGACGACGGGATCCTCGCCAAGGGCGAACTGCCCAAGCTGGGCGGTCTCGCCGGCTCCGAGTTCAAGACCGTCGCCCAGACGCGGAACGTCCTCTACCAGATGAGCCAGATCCTGCCGACGGCCGCGGGCGTTCTGAACGTGGCACCCATGCACAGTTGGGAGCCGACCTGGCTGGAGCCCAATGTCTTCGACGGCTTGAAGCACACGGACGGCTGGGGTGCGAATGGAATCCCCTTCTACAACGGGCACCTGAAGGCCGCGGGAGGCTGAGTCGCCGGACGGGTCCGGACCAGCGCAATGCCCGCCAGGGCGAGGAGAGTAGAGAGAACGTGACACGCAAAGACGGCCGGACCGTCGACGAACTGTTCGCCGGACTCCCGCCGACCAAGCAACGCACATTCGAGGAAGTCGGGCTGGGGTTGCCGGAGCTGCGGCGGATCGCGGAGGAGGACGGCCATACCCGGCGCGTTCAGCGCATCCTGGACATCGACGGCGGAAAGCCGTCGGACGACCCCGCCCGTGCCTGGCCCTGGATCCGGCTGCCGCTGGTAGCCCTCGTGGGCGTTGCCGTCTGCCTGGCGTCCACGTATCTCATAGGCAGGTACGCGGTGTTCGTCGGCCTGGTCTGGAGCGTGGCTGTGATCTGGACGGCAGTGTCTGCTCCCTTGCGGCGTGGTGGTCCCGTCCTACGGGGGGTGGTCGTGGCCGCCTACGTCGTACTGGTCTGGCTCGGGTCCCAGCAAGCCGACCGGTGGTACCTCCAGGTACGTGGCCAGGAGACCACCGTCACGTACGCCAAGGCCGTCGACCGGGGATCTCACGGTGTGACCACTCTGTACTGTCGCGTCAAGCTCCCAGACGGGGCGATCCGTCAGGTGTTCGACAACGACAAGTGGTGCACGGACGTGACCATGGTCGGCACGAGGACACAGGCGGTAGTCGATCCCGCCGGACACTACCGGCCGTTCCTCGGACACAAGTCGGACCTCGACAACGGCATCATCGACTACCTCTGCCTCGGGGCCGCCGTCGTTCTCGTCCTCGCGCCGGTGACTGCTGTCGCACTCATCCCCAGGCGCCCGAGGCCGAGCACCCGGGCCGGCGGGCCGGGCGGGATGGACGTATGACCGACACCACGAAAGACCGCGCCGCCACCCCCGTCCCACCCCCCTCGGACTACCGCCTGGCCGTCCCCGAAGGCTGGGAGCGGATCGTGCTCGACAGCCCGGAGCGTTGGACGCACCGCATCGACAAGCTGGTCAAGCGGGGGCTGCGGCGTACGAAGGCGACCCCGCAGCTGGAGGCCGCTCTCGCGGAGCGGATGCGGGCACAGGCCGAGGCCGCGCACGCAGGCGGCGCTGTGGAGATGTACTTCGTCCAGCAGGTCCTCGGCCAGGTCCCCGTCTCGGCCGGTCTGGTCGTGACCGTCCTGCGGCCGTCACCCGGCACCGACCCCGGCGATCTCGCCGACATCGCCCGCTCCCTCGCCCTCCGCGCTGCCGACGGCGACGACGTCACGCTCGGGGACCTCCCCGCCAGCCCCTCCGTACGGCACCGCTACCTCCGTCGGCCCGCCCCCGACGACCCCGACGGCAACAAGCTCGCCGTCGCCCACCTGGACTTCTACCTCGCCGTCCCGCACAGCGATCAGCGGCTGCTGCTGTCCTTCTCCACGCCTACGACGCCGCCGCTGGAACCGCTCGTGGAGGCCCTGCTCACGCTCTTCGACTCCATCGCCCGCACCCTGCAATGGATGGCCTGATGCCCGAGTTCGCCGCTGCCACGGTTCACTTGCAGCCCCCGCAGGATGCCGTCGCGCTGCCCGTGCGCACCCCCGTCGACCTGGCGGCCTGGGCCGCGGAGACCGCCCGGCGGCTCGTCGGCCCGGACGACGAGCCGAAGCTCCTCGACGCCCTCGCCGCCGAACTCCGCGAAGCCTCCGCCGACTCCCGTGAGCGCGGTCCGGTCAGCGCACTGTCCTACGTCCCCGACCCCCGCCTCGGGGAGGTCGCCCGCGTCGAACTGTCCGCCCTGCTCGCCGACGAGGGGCATCCGGTCCTGACCGCCGACCTTCTCGGGCGCTACCTCGCCGCCCCCACCCCCGTCTCCTACCGTCCCCCCGACACCGAGTTCCGGACGCTGCCCGCGGGCCCGGCGGTGCGTGTCCGGCACGCGTACGTCCGGGACGTCGGCCGAGACGGGGTGGGGACGGTAATGGAGACCTGCGCGTACGGAATACGGGCCGACGAGACGTGGGGACTCGTCCTGCGCACGTCCTGGCGGTCGTTGGCGTACACGGACGCCCTGTGCGAACTGACCGACGAGCTGGCGGAGACCGTCCGGGTCACGGGCTAGGGGCGCGCCCGGCCCAGCGGGGCGCGAGGGCGACGGCCGGTGTGCTCGTCAGCCCGCCGTCAGCCGGCTCACCAGAGGCTCGCCCTCCAGTGACGTCAGGCGGCACCAGGAGCCGTCCGTGAAGGTGATCCTGAAGTCCCGGCCGCCGATGCTGAACGGCCGTCGTTCGACGACGGCGAGCGTGCTCAGGTCCGTCTCCCAGAGGACTTCTTCCCAGGGTTCCCTGGGATCCTGGAGTCCGCCGAGGACCAGGAGCCGACGGTCGGTCAGTACCAGGTGGGTGACCTCGGTGTCGGGGCGGCGGGCCGGGTCGAGTTCCCAGGGGAGGGTACGGGCGATCGTGCCGGGGGCCGCCCACAGCACCGGGAAGTCCCTCTCCTCGTTCTCCGGGTCCTCGCTGCTGCCCAACGAGCCGGAGCCGCCGGGGCCGCTGCCGGAGGGCACGTTGCCGCCGGAGACCACGGCCAGGGCGAGCACGCCGAGGAGGAACGCGACGCCCAGCACGGCCCGCACGACCGGGCCGGTCCACGACCTGAGCCGGTAGGTCGGGCCCTCCGGCCAGCCCGGCAACTCGACCTGCATGTCGCGCCGTTCGGTGTCGCGGAACCAGCGCCGGCCCCGGACCCGGTGCGCCGCGCCGGTCGCGAAGGACACCGGGGCGCGCGCCACGAGGTTCTCGCCCTCCGGGGGTTGCCAGGAGCGGCGCTGCGGCACGGTCACGGCCGGTCCTCCTCGGGGTGGTTCACGGCGGCGGAATCCGTCGTCCGGCCGGGTGATCCGTGATCCTAGTCGCGGCGTCGGAAACCGGCCGTCGGCGTGAGCACTTCGTGCAGGCCTGATGGGCGCACGGTGACGGAGCCGGTTGCGGACCGGCAACGAGCGGGGTGCGGGGGATTCACCGGCGCACACCCTCGGATCCCTTGATGTGTCCCGAGTCCCAACCGCCTTACGGGTCACCGCCGTTGCGGATCGCAACGACGATTTCAGTGAGGTCAAGGAGTCCGGACGCGCCTTGAGGGGCTTATGTGCGGCTGATACGGTGCGATCGCTTGACACTCGCCCTGGGGCCGAGTATTCGGCCGAGTCGGGGTGGTTGGTGTGGAGTGTCCGCTTTCGAAGCGTTGACAGAGTTTTCGAAGCGTCGACAGAGTTTCAGGGTTCTCGACAGACAATGTCTTGGGTGTAACGGGGAGCGGTTGCGTGAAGATCCAGGAGCGTACGGGGGCGGGCGCCGGTCGTTTCGCCGGTCCGGCTCAGCCTTCGGTCGGTGACCGCCTTCCCACCGCGCCCCGCGAGCGCAAGCCCGCGCTGGCCGCGCTCGCGGTCCTGCTGATCCTGCTCGGCGCGCTGGGCGCGACGACGCTCGTGCTGCAGGCCGGCAACCGGATCGAGGTCGTGAAGATCACCGCGGATATTCCCGCCGGGTCCTCGGTGAACAGCAGCAACGTGACCTCCGTGATGGTCGCGGACGACGACAGCATCCACTACGTCAAGTGGTCGCAGCTGGCGAGCCTGGAGAAGCTGAAGGCCCGCAACACCATCCCGGAGGGCGCCGTCGCCGTCGGTGAGATGTTCGGCAGCGGCAGCACGCTCGCCGCCGGCAAAGCCGTGGTCGGCCTCTCCCTCAAGGAGGGCCAGTACCCGGCCGGGCTCAAGATGGGTGACGTCGTCGCCGCCTACCGCGTCAGCAGCAACGGCTCCTCGACCGGAGGCTCCTCCGGCTCGTCCTCCGCGTCCTCCTCGTCCTCCTCGTCGGGCGGCGGCTCCCCGATCGTCGGCCGGGCCACGGTCAGCTATGTGCCGGACGGCAAGAACAGCGGCGACCTCGTCGGCAGCACCAACTTCGCCGTCACCCTCACCGTGAACAGCGACGAGGCCGCCGCGCTGGCCCAGGCCGCCGCCACCGGCTCGGTCGCCCTCGTTCGCGTCCCCGGCAACGGCAACTAGAAGGCGGCCCGCACCCCATGGCGCTCATCGCAATCGCCGCCGACAAGGGTTCCCCCGGCGTCACCACCGCGGCCGTCGCGCTGGCCGCGGTCTGGCCGCGCCGGGTCCTGCTCGCCGAGGCCGATCCGGCCGGCGGCGACCTGGTCTACCGCAGTGCCGCCGCGCATGGCGGGCCGCTGAACCCGAACACCGGCATGCTCTCCATAGCCGCCACCGCGCGACGAGGGCTCGTGCCCGACCAACTCTGGGACCACGTCCAGCCGTTGAGCGGCGGTCTGGAGGTGCTGGTCGGGCTCGGCATCGCCGAGCACGCCGCCGGGCTCGCCGGGCTGTGGCCCACCCTCGGGCACGCCTTCGCCACCCTCGCCGACTCCCCGAACGCCCCCGCCGATGTCATCGCCGACTGCGGGCGGATCAGCGGCGACACCCCGGCCGTGGAGCTGTTCCCGCACGCCGCCCTGGTCCTGCTCGTCTCGCGCACCGAACCCGAGTCGCTCGCCCGGGTCCGGGACCGTGCCGCCGCCCTCGCGCAGAAGCTGCACGGCGGTCCGCGCGGCGCCGCGGCCCTCGCCACCCCGCTGATCGGCGTCGTCCTGATCGCCGATCCGGCCGGTTCCGGCAAGCTGGTCAACCAGGTCAACGACATGCTCGTACACGCCCAGACCGGAGCCCGCGTGGTCGGCACCATCGCCGACGACCCGGCCGGTGCCGACCAGTTGGCCGGCCGGAAGCGCGGACGCCTCGACAAGTCGCTGCTCATCCGCTCGGCCCGCAAGGTCACCGCCGACCTCCAGCAGCAGTACGGCGCCTCCTGGACCGTACCGGCGCAGCCGCCGCACGCGGGGGCCGGCCGATGACCGCTGTCGACCACCAGTTGGTCAAGCGGTTCCGGCAGGACGCCGGCGACCGGATCGCCGAGCAGCGCCGCCAGGACCAGGCGTCCGGTGTGACGCCGATGTCCACCGAGGACGAACGCCAGTACGCCCGCGCGGTCATAGCCCAGATCCTGGAGGAGTACGCCCGCTCCGAGATCAACGCCGGGCGCACCCCGCTGGACGCGGAGACCGAGGAGCAGTACGCCGCCGCCGTGCACGCCGCGCTGTTCGGCGTGGGACGGCTGCAACCGCTGCTCGACGACCCCGAGGTCGAGAACATCGACATCAACGGGTGCGACCAGGTGTTCGTGGGGTACAGCGACGGCCGGGAGGCCAAGGGGGATCCCGTCGCGGAGACCGACGAGGAACTCATCGAGCTGATCCAGGTGCTCGGCGCGTACTCCGGCCTGTCGTCCCGGCCGTTCGACTCGGCCAACCCGCAGCTCGACCTCAGGCTCCCCGACGGGTCGCGTCTGTCGGCCGTCATGGACGTCACCCGGCGGCCCGCGCTGTCCATCCGGCGCGCCCGGATGGGCAAGGTCTTCATCTCCGACCTGGTCGGCAACGGCACCCTGACGCCCGAGGTCGCGCACTTCATGGCCTGCGCCGTCCGCGCCCGCAAGAACATCATGATCGCGGGGGCCACCAACGCCGGCAAGACGACGCTCCTGCGCGCCCTCGCCAACGAGATCCCGCCGCACGAGCGGCTCATCACCGTCGAACGCGCCCTGGAACTCGGGCTGGACACCTTCCCCGACCTGCACCCGAACGTCGTGGCGTTCGAGGAGCGGCTGCCCAACTCCGAGGGTCAGGGCACCATCAGCATGGCGGAGCTGGTCCGGCGCTCCCTGCGCATGAACCCCTCACGGGTGATCGTCGGCGAGGTCCTCGGCGACGAGATCGTCACCATGCTGAACGCGATGTCGCAGGGCAACGACGGCTCGCTGTCCACGATCCACGCCAACAGCTCCAGCGAGGTCTTCAACCGCATCTCCACCTACGCGCTCCAGGCCTCCGAGCGGCTGCCCATCGAGGCCAGCCAGATGCTGATCGCGGGCGCGGTGAACTTCGTCGTCTTCATCCAGCGGCGCAACAACTACCAGACCGGCGGCCGCCTCCAGCGCATGGTCACCTCCGTCCGCGAGGTCAACGGCGTCGACGGCCGGGTGCTGTCCAGCGAGGTCTTCGCGGAGGCCCACGACGGCCGGGTCGTACCGCATGCGCCCATAGCCTGTCTGGAGGACCTGATGGCCCACGGCTACCAGCCGCACGGGGCCTGGGGGTGACGTGACATGAACCTGGACTCCTTGGGCTCCATGGGCGGGCTCTTCTCCACCCCGGTCCTCTACGGCCTCGGCTGCGGAGTCGCCGTCGGCGGCGGACTGGCGCTGCTGGTCCTGGCGATCCGCGGCCTGCCCGTCCGACCCGACCACGAGAAGCAGAAGGCCAACGAACGGGCCGCCGAACTCCTCCGGTTCGCCGGACAGCGCGGCTCGCTCGCCGCCATCATCGGGCTCGTCGTGCTGCTGCTGACCCGCTGGGCGGTGGCCGGCATCGCCGCCGGTGTCCTCGTCTTCTTCTGGGACAAACTGTTCGGCGGCGCCGCCGAGGAGCGGGCCGCGATGAAGCGGGTGGAGGCACTCGCCTCCTGGACCGAGTCGCTGCGCGACACCATCGCCGGCGCGGTCGGCCTGGAACAGGCCATCCCGGCCTCGGCGCGGGCCGCCGCGCCCGTGCTGCGGCCGCACCTCGACGCCCTCGTCGACCGGCTGCGCGCCCGCACCCCGCTGCCTGACGCGCTCCAGCACCTCGCCGACGAGATCGACGACGCGTCCGCGGACATCATCGTGGCCGCCCTCATCCTCAACGCCCGGCTGCGCGGCCCCGGTCTGCGCCAGGTGCTCGGCGCGCTCGCCAAGTCGGCGCGCGAGGAGGTCGACATGCGCCAGCGCGTGATGGCCCAACGGGCCTCCACGCGGCGGTCGGTGCAGATCGTCGTGGCGGTCTCGATCGCGTTCGTCCTCGGCCTGTCCGTCTTCAACCGCGCGTTCGTGGCGCCGTACGGCACCGCCGTCGGACAGCTCGTACTGGCCCTGGTCTGCGCCCTGTTCGCGCTCGGCTTCTGGTGGCTGCGCAAGCTGTCCACCATCGAGACCCCGGAACGGTTCCTGGTCCGCGACCAGTCCTCCGTCCAGTTCGTACGACCGCCCCGCACCGCCCCCGGCCAGCCCGGTCAGCCAGGCCAGCCCGGTCAGCCAGGCCAGCCCGGTCAGCCCGGCCGGCCCGGACAGGGCGGTCAGCAGACGTTGCCGACCGAGGATGGAGTGCGCCGGTGAACCTCACGATGCCCATCGTCGTCGGCGTGACCCTGGGGCTCGGCGTCTACGCCCTGATCCGCGCCCTCATGCCGAGCAAGCGCAGCGCCGTCGCCCAGGTCGCCCGGATCGACGCCATGCGGGCCCGCGGCGCCGCCTACGAGTCCGCCCGAGGGACCCAGGACACCGGCAGGTTCGGCTCCCTGCGCGCCCAGGTCGGCGACCGGGTCGCCGAGTTCTACCGGCAGCAGGGCTGGGAACAGCGCTCGCTCCGCGCCGACCTCGCCGTCCTGGACCGCGGCTGGGAGAAGTTCCTCGCGACCAAGGTGCTGCTCGCCGCGGCCGGTCTGGTCTTCGGCCCGTTCCTGTTCGCCGTCGTCTACACCATGGGCTTCGGCCGCAGCCCGGTCGTCCCGGTCTGGCTGGCCCTGGTCTGCGCGGCCCTGTTCTTCTTCCTGCCCGACCTGGAGGTACGACGGGACGCGGCCGAGAAGCGCCGGGACCTCAGGCGGGTCATCGGGGCGTACCTCGACCTGGTGTCGATGAGCCTCGCGGGCGGCCGCGGTCTGCCCGAGGCCCTGATGGCGGCCGCCGAGGTCTCGGACGGCTGGGCCAACCAGCGCATCCGCAACGCCCTCGCCGACGCCAGGATCACCGGTGTCAGCCAGTGGCAGGCACTGGGCGCGCTCGGCGAGGAGCTGGGCGTGGAGGAGCTGAAGGACCTGTCGGCCTCCCTCGCCCTGGTCGCGGACGACGGCGCCAAGGTGCGGGAGTCCCTCGCCTCCCGCGCCGAGACGATGCGGCACCGCGAACTCGCCGAGATCGAGGGCAGCGCGGGCGAGAAGTCCCAGTCGATGCTCGTCGCCCAGCTGCTGCTGTGCGCCGGGTTCCTGGTTTTCCTGATCTTCCCGGCGGCGATGCGGGTGTTCCAGGTGTGAGCTGTTCCAGAGACCTCCGACAACTGCCGATTCGATCGCACGACCAACGCAACGGGAGAACCCACCATGAACGGACGTAACCTGACCGGGCGGAGCTTCAGCACCGGCATCCCGGCGATGGACTTCCTCGTCACCTTCCTCCAGGCCCGGGTGGAGCGGGCCCGCTCCGGCGAACTCGACCGCGGTGCCTCCGCCGTCGAGTGGGTCATCATCTCCGCGGTCGTCGTCGCGATCGTCGGCGTCGTCGCCGCCATCATCAACGCCGCGCTGAGCGACGGCGCCAACAAGGTCGGCAACTGCATCAAGGGTGCCAGCGCGAGCGGGACCTGCTGACCGGGTCGGCGACGGGGACTGAACGGGGATGACGGGGGTCTTTGTGGACGTGAACGCCTGGCTGCGCCGCCGGGCCGCCGCCGCGCGCGGCGACTCGGGCATGACGGCCATCGAGTTCGTGCTGCTCACCCCCGTCCTCTTCTTCATGATCTTCGCGACCGTGCAGTTCGCGTTGTACTTCTTCGCCGACCACGTGGCCCAGGCCGCGGCCCAGGCGGGCGCCCGCAAGGCCCGGGCCACCGCCGACGCGGAACCCGGCGCCTGGCGCGGCGAGGCCCAGGCCGTGGTCGACTCCTACATCAGCCAGCTCGGGCCGCAACTCGTCCTGTCGCCGGACGTGACGATGATCCAGCCGGAACAGCACACGGTCGGCGTCGAGATCTCCGCCCGCATCCCGACGGTGTTCCCGGGCCTGGACCTGACGGTGCACGCGCAGTCGTCGGGGCCGGTCGAGCGGTTCGTGGAGGACAACTAGTGGTGGACGACCGGACGACCTCCGGAGCGGACAGAGCGCCGGACGACCGGGGGCTGTCGACCGTCGAGGTCGTCATCCTCGCCCCGGTCATGATCCTCTTCATCCTCGTGCTGGTCGCCTTCGGCCAACTCGTGGACGGCCGGGGCGCGATCGACGGCGCGGCCCGTGACGCGGCCCGTGCCGGTTCCATCCAGAAGGACCACGCCACCGCCATGTCGGAGGCGCAGAAGGCCGCCGACGCGGACCTGTCGGACGTCTGCTCGGGACCGGTCTCCGTCGTGCAGACCAGTGCGGGGTTCGCACCCGACAGCATCTTCACCGTCGAGGTGAGCTGCCAGGTCAGGGGGCTCGCCATGCTGGGCCTGGACATCCCCACGACGCTCACCGCGCGCTTCTCCTCCCCGCTCGACCCGTTCCGGAGGGCGGCATGATCGTCGCCGTGCTGCGCAGTTGGTGGACCGCACGGCGGCTCCGCCTGGACGACCGCGGTTCGGGCGCCGGCGCGGTCATCATCTTCGCCCTGGTCTTCCTCTCGCTCTCGGCGTTCGTCATCGACGGCGGCCTGTCCATCTCCAAGCGCGAACGCGCCGCCGACATCGCCGAACAGGCGGCCCGGTACGCGGCCCAGGACATCGACCTGAACGCGCTGTACGAGGGGCAGGGCACCGCGCCGATCAACTTCCAGGACTGCGACGCCCGGGTGAAGACCTTCGCCCGCGAGATGGACATGTCCGCCGCGGACGTCGCGGGCACCCACTGCACCGCCGCCGACGCACAGCAGGTGCAGGTCGAGGTCCAGTTGACGTACGAGCCGGTCTTCACGGGCATGTTCTACGGCGGAGCGATCGTGGTGCACGGCCAGGCGACCGCGGAGAACGAGGTCGGCTGACCGGCCGCCGCGATCGGGGTCGGCTGAGCGGCCGCGGCGAGCGGGTCACGGCGCGGAGGCCCGCGGGAGCCGCTGTCCGGGGCCCCGCTCGCCGCGACCGGGCCCCTTGCCACGGTCACCGTTGCCGTCACCGTGGCTGTCACCGTTGCCGTTGCCGTGGCCGTCGCCGTGTGGGGGCGGGCAGGGGTCACCGGCGGGCGGGGTCTCCACGGGTTCGGGGTCGGTCGGTTCGGTGGGGTCCGTGGGGTCTGTCGTGGGGGGAGCCGGGTCGGTGGGGCCCGTCGAGGGAGCCGGGTCCGTGGGCTCCGTCGAGGGAGGGGGAGTGGGGGCGGGGTCGGGGGAGGCGGGCGGCGTGGGCTCGGATGTCACGGGTGGCGTGGGCCCGGTCGGCACGGGTGGTGCGGGCGAGGGTGTTGCAGGGGGCGTGGGGGTTCCGTTCCCGGCCCCGTTCCCGCCCCCGTTTCCGGCCCCGTTTCCGGCCGTGTTCCCGCCCCCGTTCCCGGCCGTGGTCACGGCCGTACGGACGGGAGCGCCCGCACTCGTGCTCGTACCGTCTCCGTCATCCCCGCTCCTCGGTACCGCCGGTGCCCCGGCCGTCGGGGCCTGGGCGAGCGGTGCGGCGGCGACCGGGGTTCGCGGGGCGGGGACGGGGGCGGCGTGGCCGGGGCCGAGGAGCAGCACGAGTGCCGTGGCGCCGGCGGTCACCGCGCCCGCGGCGACGGCCAACGGCGCCTTGGTGCCCACGGAGCCGGCGGCCTGCCGTACCCCGCGCAGCAGCCCGCTCCCGCTGCCGTGTCCGCCCGTCGAGGCCCCGGCGGCGGTGAGGGTGAGCAGGAACCGGCCGGCCGTACCGCCGACCGCGAAGACCAGCAGGGCGGGGCCGACGAGGGCGGGGAGCCGGTCGTTGGCGCGCATCAGGGCGGCGAGCCGGGTCCGGCAGTCCGCGCAGTCGTCCACGTGCCCGAGCAGCCGGTCGGACTGCCGTTCGGTGGCGGCCCCGCGCACGTACGCGGGCATCCGGCTCCAGTGCACCTGGCAGGCGGGGTCGTCCGGCGCCCCGGTCTGGGTGCGCAGGAAGGCCTGCCGCATCCCTTCCCGGGCGCGGTGCAGCAGTACCGCGGTCGCCCCCTCCTTGGTGCCCAGTTGCGGCCCGATCTGCGCGAGCGGCTGCCCCTCGGCCTCGGCGAGCCAGAGGGCCTTGACCCAGCGTTCGGGGAGTTGGGCGAGGACCCGTACCAGGAGGTCGACGGAGGAGACCTGTTCGGCCGGGTCGTCGCCGTGCCGGCCGGCCTCCGCCTGCTCGTCGGCGTGGGGGTCCCTGGGCGTCTCGCGCACGGCGCCGCCCGCCGCGTAGGCGAGGTGCCGGACGGTGGTCGTCAGGTACGCCGACACGTTGTCGATCTCGTGGCCCTCGGCCAGCCGCCGCCAGACCCGGAAGTGCGCCTCGGCGACCAGGTCTTCGGCGACCCAGGGGTTCCTGGTGAGGGAGCGGGCGTACGCGACGAGGCGCGGCTGCTGTTCCTCGTAGATCCGGGCGTAATCGGTGGTGCTGATGACTGCAGAGGAACCGTCGGGCATGGCGGAACGCTCCAGGTGCCGGCCAGGGGCTGGGGAAGGGTTTGTCAGAGTAGATGACGAAACTTTCAATCAAAGTTTCCTGTGCCTCAATTAGTGACGTACGTCACTCAACTTCCCTGTGGCTTCCGCGTAATGAGACGGGCGAAAGGCGCTCAGAGGAGTAGGACGGCCCACCACCGCACCGCACCCCGGGAGAGCTCCTGTGTCCATCACCGTCGAACAGCCCACCGGCGCCCGCCTGCTCACCGCCGACGAGCAGGAGGTGGCGGTGCCCGCGACGCTCCGCTACACCTCGGCCGACCCGCAGGCGGTGCACTTCGTCTTCCCGCCGTGGATCTCCCTGGACGGCGAGGAGGTCACCTGGACCTTCGCCCGCGCCCTGCTCCAGGAGGGCCTGGCGGCCCCGGCCGCGCTCGGCAACGTCCAGGTGCGGCCCTACGGAACCGCGCGCACGGTGGTGGAGTTGAGGGCCGAGGAGGGCGTCGCGGCGATCACCTTCCCCACCTCCGCCCTCACCCGCTTCCTGCTGTCCGCCCTGCGGGTCGACGGCTGACGGGAGTTGTGCGGGACGTGCGGAGGAAGCGGTGGTTCCGCGCTCTCCCCCTTCGACGCCGTCGGTGCCAGTCAATAGGATCGTCAAGGGGATCTCGGCAGGCTCGCTGCGCCCCCGGCCCACTCTGTCCGCACACGACCCCAGGACACCCGCCATGGCGCGACGCAGCACATCAGGCTCGACGGGAAGACCGACCGGGAACCCGTCGGGTCCGCGGAACCGGACCCCGCAGCCGGTGCGGGTGCGCAGGCGTACGGTCGGGGACTTCGTCAAGGCGCTGCTCGCCTTCGTGGTGCTGCTCGTCCTCGTCGTCGGCGTCCCCGGCGCCCTCGCCGTGACCGCCGGCTGGCCCCTGCCGACCAGCGCCCCCAGCATGGACTGGCTGTCGCAGCCGATCGGCGTCGACACCTTCCTGAACGCGCTGACCGTCATCGTGTGGCTCGCCTGGGCCCAGTTCACGGCCTGCGTGCTGGTGGAGGTCAAGGCCGCCGTCTCCGGCGTCGGCCTGCCCGGCCGGGTCCCCGGCGCCGGTCCCAGCCAGCTGCTCGCCCGGCAACTCGTCGCCGCGCTGCTGCTGGTGGGCGCCACCGCCGCCAGTTTCACCCCGGGTCTGTCGCAGCTCGGCCACAGCCTGGAGGGGAACCAGAAGGGCACGGTCGCCGCCGCCCAGGCGACCCCCGGCATCCTCGCCCAGCAGCAGGAGCAGGCCAGGAGCACCGCCGCCGCCCTCGCCGAGCAGGCCGGCCACGTCGCGGCCCAGGCGGAGCACGGCGGCACGGGTGCGCACGGCACCACGAAGTACTACCGGATCCAGCCGCCCGAGGGCCGCCACCACGACTCGCTGTGGGAAATCGCGCAGCGCCACCTCGGCGACGGCCGCCGGTACAAGGAGATCTACGAACTCAACAAGGACCGCGTCCAGCCCGACGGCTCCCGGCTCTCCGAGGCCAGCCTGATCCGCCCCGGCTGGATCATGGAGATGCCCGGCGACGCGCACGGCGGAGAACTCGTCGAGAACCCCGACGCGCACGTCTCGCCCGAGGTCCGGCAGCAGATCGGCGACTACGCCAGGACCGGCGACCACGCCCAGCAGCACCAGGAGCAGCACCAGCAGCAGGGCGGCGGGCAGCACGCGGACCAGGACGGCGCCACCGCCCGGATCACCGTGCCGAGCCCCCGTGCGGCCGGTGACGCCGCGACACCCGCCGCGCACGATTCGGGAAGCCACTCCGCCGCCTCCTCCGCCGACCACTCCTTCGGTCTCCCCGAGGCCCTCCTCGGCGCCCCCCTCCTCGCCGCCGGTCTGCTCGCCGCCCTCGGCCGCCGGCGCCGGCAGGCCCTGTGGCAGTCGGCGCTCGGCGCCGTCGGCGGCCGGCGCGGCATGGAGCCGCCCACCCCGACCGGCGACGCCCAGGACGTGCAGGACGCCCTGCTGGTCGGTGCGGACCCGGAGGGCGTCCGGCTGCTCGACCTGTCGCTGCGCGGACTGTCCGCCGCCCTCACCGCCGAGTCCCGCTCGCTGCCGGTCGTCTACGCGGCCTGGCTCAGCCACGGCGACCTGCACCTGCAACTGGCGCAGCCGGCCGGCAAACCGCCCGCGCCCTGGCAGCTCGGCCAGGACCAGACGTTCTGGACGCTGTCGCGCGCGGACGCCGAGCGCTACGAGGACACCGACGCGGCCGCGCCGTACCCGGGTCTGGTCAGCCTCGGCACCATGGACGACTCGCGGCTGCTGCTCAACCTGGAGGCCGTGCCCGGCATCGTCTCGCTGAGCGGCCGGGAGGCCGACCGGGCCGCCCTGTTCGCCTCCGTCGCCGCCGAACTCGCCACCAACGGCTGGTCCGACCGTATGACCATCACCCTGGTCGGTTTCGGCGCGGACCTCACCCCGCTCGCCCCCAGCCGGCTGCGCCACCTCGACGACGTGGACGCGTTGTTCGAGACGATGGAGGCCGAGACCCGGCAGCGCCGCGGCGCGCTCGGCGCCGCCGACCACCAGTCGGTGCTCACCGGCCGCACCGGGCCCGCCCAGCACACCCGCTGGGCGCCGAACCTGGTGCTGCTCGCCACCCAGCCGTCCGCCGAGGACGCGGTCCGCCTCGCCGAACTCGCCGCCGACGCCGCCCGGCTGGGCATCGGCTACCTCGTCGGCACCGAGAGCGGCGACCTGCCCGGCGCCGCCTGGGCCATGGAGATCACCCCGGACGGCAGGCTGCTCGCCCCGCTGCTCGGCCTCGAACTCCAGGCCCAGCTGCTGCCCGCCGTGCACCAGCGCGCGGTCGTCGAGCTGTTCGTGGAGGCCGACCCCGAGCACGACCCGGACGGGCCCACCACCACCCCGCCGTTCCTGGTCGACATCAGCGAACAGGGCCGTCCCGCGGTGTACGCGCGGCTCGTCGGGCCGTACGAGATCATCGGCCTCGACACCCCGGACGGGGACCGCAGCGCCCTGCTCCACGAGGCGCTCGCGCTGCTCCTCCTGCACCGCGAGGGCGTCCACCCGCGCGTGCTGTCGTCCGCGCTGTGGCCGCGCGGCGTGACGGAGGACGTCCGCGACGCCCTCCTGGAGCGGTTGCGCGGCTGGCTCGGCACCGACCCGGACGGCGGCCCGCGCCTGCGGACCGACGCGACCGGGCGGCTGGTGCTCGCCAAGTCGGTGGTGTCCGACCTCGACGTGCTGCGCTCCCTCTACCACGAGGCCACCCAGGGCAAGGGCGTCGACAGCCGCGCGGTCCGCGGCCGCCTCCTCACCGACGCGCTCGTCCTGGTGCGCGGTCCGCTGCTCGCCGACCGCGCGGAGGGCCGGTACGGCTGGCTCACCCATGAGATCGTCGACGCCCAGCTGCCGCTGCTGGTCGCCGACATCGGCCTCGCCCTGTCCGCGTTCCACCTGGAGAAGGACCGGGCGGAGAAGGCCATCGAGGCGCTCGGCGCGGCCCTGCGGACCGCCCCGTCGGACGAGCGCCTGTGGAACGAGCTGCTGCGCGCCACGCACGCCACCGGCGATGCGGACCGCGTCCGCGCCCTCGCCGCCGAACTCGTCGCCCGCAGCGGTGCGCGCGGCCTGCCCCCGCGCACCGAGGCCCTCCTCGACGAACTCCTCCCGACCTGGCGCGAGGGCGCCGCCGCGACCGGATGACCACCACTCCGGACCTCGCCCTGCCGGCCGTCGCCGCCCTCTGGGGCACGGCGGCCGGCACCCTGCTCCCGCGCGCCGTGTACCGCTTCTCGGCACCGGCGGGGGAGGAGTGGCGCAGAAACTGCCCGGCCGGCCATCCGGTCAAGGGATGGGTGGGAAGCGGCCGGTGCGGACGGTGCGCGCCGGAGAAGGCGGTGCACGGCCCCCGCACCGTCCCCCTGGCCCTCGCCACCGCCGTGGTCTGCGGTGCCCTGGCCCTCGCCACCGGCACCCGCCCCGAACTCGCGGTCTGGCTGCTGCTGGCGCCCGTCGGCGTCCTCCTCGCGGTCGTCGACTTCCGCGTCCAGCGCCTCCCCGACCCGCTCACCCTCCCCCTCGCGGTCGCCGCGGTCGCCCTCCTCGGGGTGGCCGCCCTGCTCCCCGAGCACGCCGGTGACTGGCTCACCTCCCTGTACGCGGCGCTCGCGCTCGGCGCCGGGTACCTGGTCCTGTTCCTCATCAACCCCGGCGGCATGGGCTTCGGCGACGTGAAGCTGGCGCTCGGCACGGGCGCCGTCCTCGGCTGGTACGGCTGGCCCACCGTGCTGCTCGGCACCTTCGCCGGTTTCCTGTTCGGCGCGCTGTACGGCGGTGCGCTCGTCGTCGTGCGGCGGGCCGGGCGCAAGACGGCGATCGCGTTCGGGCCGTTCCTGATCGCGGGCGCGTTCGCGGGGCTGCTGATCGGCGCCTGCACGGCCTGACGTCGGGTGGCGCAGGAGGCTGGCGTAGGCTGGTTCGGTCCGTCCACAACCCTTGACGAAAGGGACGCCCCGGTGACCGAGAAGGCCGACCTCACCTCTTCTGATGTCACAGCCGTCCTCGACCGGGCCGCAGCCGGTGGGCGGATCACCCCGGAGGAGGCGCTCGTCCTCTACCGCGACGCCCCGCTGCACGCGCTGGGCGCCGCCGCCGACGCCGTACGCCGCCGCAAGTACGCGGGCATCGAGCACATCGCGACGTACATCATCGAGCGGAACATCAACTACACGAACGTGTGCGTCACGGCGTGCAAGTTCTGCGCCTTCTACGCGGCCCCCAAGGACAAGGACAAGGGCTGGACCCGCGACCTCGACGACATCCTGCGCCGCTGCGCGGAGACGGTCGAGCTGGGCGGCACCCAGATCATGTTCCAGGGCGGCCACCACCCGGACTACGGCGTCGAGTACTACGAGAAGCACTTCAAGGCGATCAAGGACGCGTTCCCGCAACTGGTCATCCACTCCCTCGGCGCGTCCGAGGTCGAGCACATGGCCCGGATCTCCGGCGTCTCCGTCGAGGAGGCCATCACCCGGATCCACGAGGCGGGCCTGGACTCCTTCGCGGGCGCCGGCGCGGAACTGCTGCCCGCGCGCCCCCGCAAGGCCATCGCTCCCCTCAAGGAGTCCGGCGAGCGCTGGCTGGAGATCATGGAGACGGCGCACAGGCTGGGCGTGGAGTCGACCTCGACCATGCTGATGGGCACCGGCGAGACCAACGCCGAGCGCATCGAGCACCTGCGCATGATCCGGGACGTCCAGGACCGCACCGGCGGGTTCCGGGCCTTCATCCCGTACACCTACCAGCCCGAGAACAACCACCTGAAGGGCCGCACCCAGGCCACCCTGTTCGAGTACCTGCGGATGATCGCGATCGCCCGCCTCTTCCTCGACAACGTCCAGCACATCCAGGGCTCCTGGCTGACCACCGGCAAGGAGGTCGGCCAGCTCTCCCTGCACTACGGCGCGGACGACCTCGGCTCGATCATGCTGGAGGAGAACGTGGTCTCGTCGGCGGGTGCCAAGCACCGCTCCAACCGCCTGGAGATCATCGACCTGATCCGCAAGGCGGGCCGGGTCCCGGCGCAGCGCGCCACGACGTACGAGCACCTCGTCGTCCACGACGACCCGGCGAACGACCCGGTCGACGAGCGCGTGATGTCCCACATCTCCTCGACGGCGATCGCGGGCGGCACGGCCCACCCCGAGCTGAAGCTGCTCAGCGCCAACTGACGCGGCCGTGCTGACGATCCACGCGGCGGACGAGGTCCGGCACGACTGGGACGGCGCCGCCCTGAAGGACGGCGCCGTCGTCGTCGAGGGCGGCCGGATCGGCGCGGTGGGGGCCCTGGCGGACCTGCGGGACCGCTTCCCGACCGCCCGGGTGCGGACATGGGCCGGCGTACTCGGCCCGGCCCGCGTCCACGACGGCCCCCTCCCGGCCGCCCCCAGCCCGCGCGAACGCGTGCACGAGGTGCTGAAGCGGGGAGCGACGGCGGTCCTGGAACGGTACGTCGACTCGCCCGGCCTGCGCACGGCGGCGGAGCGCAACGACGTGGCGGTGCTGCGAGGGACGGCCGGGACACCGGTGCTCGTGGAGGCGGGCCGGGCCGACCTGGCGGTGTTCGACGAGACGGGGGCATGCATCGCGACGGTGTGCGCCGGGCGCCTCGTCCACAGACGCACGTAGCGAGCGC
Source organism: Streptomyces sp. NPDC006655 (assembly GCF_040703965.1). NCBI lineage: Bacteria > Bacillati > Actinomycetota > Actinomycetes > Kitasatosporales > Streptomycetaceae > Streptomyces > Streptomyces sp. NPDC006655. Next base: position 27,151 of record NZ_JBEYJU010000015.1, read on the forward strand.
CCTTCAGACACTCACCCCGCGAACGCCTCTCCGAACGCCCCAGAACTCTGGGAAACCCCACTGCAGTTCGTCGCGGCGTCGTCCTCACCGGAACCACGTGCGCACTGCACGTCCCGAAACGTCGACCACATCGAGACCCACGCCACCCCCTCCTCCTCCGCGAACGCCCGCACCTCCCTGGCGTCGGGCAGCGTCAGCGTCTCCCCGGCCACGTCGTTCACCCCGATCATCGAGGTCAGCGCCATCCCGCCCCACGCGCCCGCGTCCGACAGCCCGAACACCTTCTTGAGCTGCTCGTGCGTGGCCTTCGCCGAGGTGACCGCGTAGTCGCCCATGTCCCCGTCGTAGGACTCGCCGTAGTTCATGGTCATGATGTTGACCGTCGAGACCTGCACGTCGTACTTGTTCGCGGACTCCAGCAGCGCGAGGCCGTCGGAGTCGAGCCCCGAGGGCATCACGGGCAACGTGAAGGAGACCTCCAGGTCCGGCCGTCGCTGCTGGAGCAACGCGATCGCCGCGGAGCGCAGCGCGACCGAGCCCGAGTCGGTCAGCGTGGTGCCCTCGATGTCGAAGTCGGCCTGGCTGGACCCCGCGGCGTCCAGGGCGGCGCCGTACGCCGCGGCCAGCTCGGTCACGCTGGAGCAGGCCGTCGCCAGTTCCTTCCCGGAGGCCCCGCCGAAGGACACCCGGACCGTCGCACCGCCCTCCGTCAGCTTCGAGATCCGCGACGTGACGGCCGAACTCCCCATCGCCGCCGTCCCGTTCCACTTCGGCGTACAGGAACCGCCCCCGGCGATCACGAAGGCCAGGTTGTACGTCGACGGTGAACCCGAGCCGTCGGTGGCGGCGGCCTCCGTCGCACTGACGTAGGGCGCGTACGACGTGCCGGACGTGCCGGACGTGCCCGACGGCGCCGACGCACCCGTGGAGCACCCCGTGACTGCCAAGGCAAACAGGAGAGTGAACCCAGCCCTCGGCCCCAGGGAACCCCGCATGAAGACGCACCCGCTTTCGTGACGTGTGTCTCAGGCTCGCGACAAAGCCTGATTCGAAAGGGAAACGTCTCACACGTACGCGGTGTTCAACGACTCGATCCATACATGGGAAACTCATGGAAGGAAACACGCGAAACGGTCCAATGGCACCTCACGAAAGGGTTGCTGATGCTCTTTTCCCTCCTCGGCGACCTCCGCGGTTCTTCATGGAATCTCTCAGCGGAAAGACAGGTCAAGGCGTTTCTCATGGGTGCCTCACAAGAACACCGAAGGCGGTCACATAAAGCCTCCTTAATATCCGTGGAATGCAATCCGAGCCTGTCATCGAAAGCCGCTCCGCCGGTCGCGGTCGCCGTCGCAAACAGGGCAACGGTTCTGCCGAGGGGCCCGTGTTCGTCGACTCCTCCGGACGCCGGTCCAAGGTGCTGCGCCGCGTCGGCCTCCTCCTCGGTGTCGTCTGCCTCGCCTACACGGGAGTGCTCGGCGCCGCCTTCATGGGCTGGGGGACCTCGCTCACCCCCTCGCTGATCCCCGACTTCGCACGGGGCGCCGGCGCCCCCGGCGGCGAACGCCCGCAGGGCGGCGTCGGCCGTCAGGTCGGCGCACCCACCGGACGCCCCTCGGCACTGCCCTCGGCCGGCGCCACCGCCAACTGACCGGAACGCAGGCCTCTCCCCATGACCACACCGACGTCCGCACACGGCCGCAGGCGCGCCCCCTCCCGTATCGAACGGGCCGCGGGCAGGGCCGCGGCGCTGCCGAAACCACGTGTCATCCTCGCCCTGCTGCTCCTGCTGGCGCTGACCTGCGTGATGCTGCTCGACGGCTATCTGCGCGCAGAGGTCGGCGGCGACCAGCGGGTCCGCACCGACGCCGGCGCGAGCAAGGTGCCCGACAGGATCCTCGACGGCGGGCCGATCCTCACCTTCCAGGGCGGCCGGGCGACCACCGTCCCGGTCCCCTCCAAGACCATCGCGCTCACCTTCGATGACGGGCCGAACCCCACCTGGACCCCGCAGGTTCTCAAGATCCTCGACCGGTACGACGTACCCGGCACGTTCTTCCTGGTGGGCTCGATGGTGTCGCGTTATCCCAGCATCGTGAAGTCGATGGTGGAGCAGGGCAACGAGGTCGGCATCCACACCTTCACGCACGTCGACCTGTCGTACCAGAGCGCCGCCCGGGTCAACCGCGAGATGCGGCAGACCCAGCTCGCCCTGGCGGGCGCGGCCGGCATCACGACGACGCTCTTCCGCGCGCCGTACTCCTCGGAGACGGACGCCATCGACAACTACAGCTGGCCGGTCTACCGGAGACTCGGCAAGGAGGGCTACACCAGCGTCTTCGTCGACACCGACAGCGACGACTGGAAGAAGCCGGGCGTCTCGAAGATCATCAAGTGGGCCACGCCGACGCGGGGCAGGGGCGCGTCGGTCCTGTTCCACGACGCGGGTGGCGAGCGCTCGCAGACGATCAAGGCGCTGCCGGCGTACATCGAGCGGATGAAGGCGAAGGGCTACACGTTCACCACCATCAGCGGTGTGATCGAGAAGCAGAACGCCGCGAACCGTGCGGCTGCCGGCGAGAGCGCCCCGAACGGCCGAACCGGCACCGGCACGGGCACAGGCACCGGCACCCGTACCGGTACAGGCGCCGGTACCGGCACCGGCACGGGCACCGGCACCCGTACCGGCACCGGTACCGGCACCGGCACCGGCACCGCCGTCCGGCCCCTCCAGGCGGCCCACCGCACGGCCACCGGCACGACCCGCTACGAGGGCGAGGCGCTCATCGTGGCCGTCGCGATCGCCGAATGGGCCCTGCCCGTCCTCTCCTGCCTGCTCCTCGTCGTCGGCATCGCGGTGCTGGGCCGCTTCGGGATGATGCTGCTCATCGCCCGGCGCCACCACAGACAGCGCAACAGACGCCGCTTCAGCTGGGGTGCGGCGGTCAACGGGCCGGTGAGCGTGATCGTCCCGGCGTACAACGAGAAGGAGTGCATCGCCAACACCCTGGAGTCGCTGGCGCGGAGCACCCACCCGATCGAGATCCTCGTCGTCGACGACGGTTCCACGGACGGCACCTCCGAGATCGCCCGCGCCGCCGCCGGCAGACTGGGGATGACGAACGTCCGCGTCCTCCGCCAGGAGAACGCGGGCAAGCCCGCCGCCCTCAACAACGGCGTCCGGAACGCGACGTACGACATCGTCGTCATGATGGACGGGGACACCGTCTTCGAGCCGGAAGCGGTGCACCATTTGGTGCAGCCGTTCGCCGACCCCGAGGTCGGCGCGGTCGCGGGCAACGCCAAGGTCGGCAATCGCGACACGGTCATCGGCGCCTGGCAGCACATCGAGTACGTGATGGGCTTCAACCTGGACCGCCGGATGTACGACCTGCTGCGCTGCATGCCGACGATCCCCGGCGCGATCGGGGCGTTCCGCCGGGACGCGGTCCTCCAGGTCGGAGGCATGAGCGAGGACACCCTCGCCGAGGACACCGACATCACCATCGCCCTGCACCGCGCGGGCTGGCGCGTCGTCTACCAGGAGCACGCCAAGGCCTGGACGGAGGCGCCGGGTTCGCTGAAGCAGCTGTGGTCCCAGCGCTACCGCTGGTCGTACGGCACCATGCAGGCCCTGTGGAAGCACCGCAAGTCCCTGACGGACAGGGGGCCGTCGGGTCGCTTCGGCCGGGTCGGCATGCCCCTGGTGGTGCTCTTCCAGATCGTCACCCCGGTCTTCGCCCCCCTCATCGACGTGTTCACGGTCTACTCCATGATCTTCGTCGACCTCGAGGCGGCCCTGCTGGCCTGGTTCGCCGTCCTCGGCATCCAACTGGCCTGCGCGGCCTACGCGTTCCGCCTGGACAAGGAGCGGTACCGCTACCTCCTGATGATGCCGCTCCAGCAGCTCGCCTACCGTCAGATGATGTACCTGGTCCTCATCCACTCCTGCATCACGGCCCTCACCGGCGGCCGCCTGCGCTGGCAGAAGCTCAAGCGCACGGGCGAGGTCGGCACCCCGGCGGGGGCGAGCGGCTGATGACCTGGGACCAGCAGAACCCGTACCAGCAGAACCCGTACCAGCAGAACCCGTACCAGCAGAACCCGTACCAGCAGAACCCGTACCAGCAGAACCCGTACCAGCAGAACCCGAACCCGACCGCGACCGCGACCGCTGTGGGCCATCGTTCCGCACGGCGGAAAAAGGGCGCCGGCCCCCGGCCCAAGCCCCCCGCAAGGGACCGCTACTTCGACACCCTCCGCGCCGTCGCCCTCGTCCGCGTGGTGACCTACCACACCTTCGGCTGGGCCTGGTGCGGCATGGTGTTCCCCTCCATGGGCATCATGTTCGGCCTCGCCGGCACCCTGATGGCGAAGTCCCTGGAACGCCCGGCGCCCGGGGTCGTGAAGAGCCGCCTGCGCCGCCTGCTGCCCCCGTTCTGGTTCTGGGGTCTCTTCGTCGTGCTGGCGATGCTGATCCACGACTGGATGCCCGGCTGGGAGATCGTCTACTGGATCGTGCCGCTCGGCGACCCGCCGGGCAGCGCGTGGGGCGAGCAGGCCTGGGAGATCCTCTGGTACCTGCGGACGTACCTCTGGTTCGTCCTCCTCTCCCCGGTCCTGCTGTGGATCTTCCGCAAGGCGCCGGTCCCGGTGCTACTGGCCTCGATGGCCCCGATCCTGGTCCTGAACTTCGTGTGGGCCGGCCCCGACAACCGCTTCGGCAGCGCCCTGTGGGACCTGTCGACGTACCTCTTCTGCTGGATCCTCGGCTTCGCGCACCGCGACGGCGTGCTCCAGCGGATGAAGCCGGCCCCGGTGGTCGTCGGCGCGCTCGCCGCGCTCGGCTGCGGCGGCTGGTACGCCTTCTCGCACCAGGCCGACTTCGGCACCTACGACCTGGACGAGAACCCCCTCGCCCAGGCCCTCTGGTCGGCCGGTTTCGTGCTGCTGCTGATGTGGGCGAAGGCGTACTTCCGCATCGAATTCGCCTGGCTGACCCGCTTCAGGCGGCTCGACCGCACGGTCACCGTCTTCAACGCGCGCGCGGTCACGATCTACCTCTGGCACGAGATCGCCCTGATCCTCGCGGTCCCGCTGATCGACCAGATGTGGAACGTGCCCGCGTTCGAGAAGTGGCTCCCGCTGGACAGCCAGTGGTTCATGTTCGGCGTCGGCTGGATCCTGATCGCGGTCTTCGTCCTGCTGTGCGGCTGGGTGGAGGACGTGGCCGCGAAGAAGAAGCCGAAGCTCCTCCCGTAGGGGTGTGCTGCAAGAATGGCGGGCGTGACCCGCGCCTCCCTGAACAAGCAGCCGCACGAAGTCGCCTCGATGTTCGACGACGTGGCGGAACGGTACGACCTGACCAACGACGTCCTGTCGCTCGGCCAGGACCGGCACTGGCGGAAGGAGGTCGCCAGGGCCGTCGACGCGCGGCCCGCGCAGAAGGTCCTGGACCTGGCGGCCGGCACGGGCACCTCCTCCCAGCCGTTCGCCCGGGCCGGTGCCTACGTCGTGCCCTGCGACTTCTCGCTGGGGATGCTCCAGGTCGGCAAGAAGCGCACCGGCTGGATGCCCTTCACCGCCGGGGACGCGACTCGGCTGCCGTTCAAGGACGGCACCTTCGACGCCGTGACGATCTCCTTCGGGCTGCGCAACGTCCAGGACACCGACGCGGCCCTGCGCGAGATGTACCGGGTGACCCGGCCCGGCGGACGGGTGGTGATCTGCGAGTTCTCGCACCCGACCTGGGCGCCCTTCCGTACGGTCTACACCGAGTACCTGATGCGCGCGCTGCCGCCGGTGGCCCGCGCGGTCTCCTCCAACCCCGATGCCTACGTCTACCTCGCCGAGTCCATCCGCGCCTGGCCCGACCAGCCCGCACTGGCCGCCCGGCTGCGCGGGGCGGGCTGGTCGAAGGTGGCCTGGCGCAATCTCACCGGCGGCATCGTCGCCCTGCACCGGGGCTTCAAGGAGGCCTGAGCCGGTCCCTGCGGGGCCTGAGCCGCGGCCGGCGACTCAGGGGCTGCTCACCTCGAAGGCGTCGCCCGGCCGGTCCAGCTCCCGTTGCAGGCCGCCGCTCGGCGGCCGTGGGACGCGTGGCTCGCGCACGCCCCCGCCGCCCTCGCCCTCACCGAAGTCGAACCACACGTACACCATGGAGTCCCGTGGCACCTCGGCGCCGGGCTGCGGGAACTGGCGTACGACGTAGTCGACGACCGTGAGATGGAAGTCCGGCCGGTCCGGCGCGTGGAGGGACAGCCCCCGCGCCTGGGCGGTCTCGCGCGCGTCCACGGCCATCAGGCCGACCAGCCGTGGCACACGCACATCGGGTGTTTTGGGCGTTATGTACACAGATGTCACCCCCAGCGGTACTGGAAGGGTAACTCCCGGCTCGCGGCCGCCGGAAGCGACAAGTGTCTTTCTGTGACAGATCGTTACTCCGTGTTACCGTCCTGTGTCGTCGCCCGCAGGTCGAGCCGGAAGCAGAGCGCGTCCTCCGGCAGCCGCGGATGCGGGTACGACGCGGCAGGCTCCATCCCGAGGCGCCGGGTGACCGCGACCGACCGCTCGTTGCCCGGCCGTACCATCGCCACCACCCTCGGCACACCGGCCGCACGCAGCCGCTCCAGGGTCAGCAGTGCCGCCGCCGTCGCGTACCCCTTTCCCCAGTGGGCCCGCCCGAGCCGCCAGCCGATCTCGATCTCGCCCCTCGGCCCCCAGTCGGGCGCCCACGGCTGCGCCCCGGTGAAGCCGATGACCTCCCCCGCCTCACCGGTCAGCGTCCACAGGCAGAAACCCAGCTCCGCGTCGTGCCGGCGCTGGCGCGCGGTGAGCTCCTCGTAGACGGACAGCTCCGCGGACCGGCCGCCGTGGAACTCCATGACCTCCGGGTCGTCGAAGGCCCGGTACCAGGCGAACGCGTCCTCGTGCGTGGGCACACGCAGCCGTACCGCGGGGAGAGCTCGGTTCACAGGGGCAGCCCTTCAGCCGGGTGATCAGTTCCGCTGAATAGACTGCCCATGTCCAGTGCCCGTCGGCACGCAGATTTCGAGCCTTGGGGAGACCCCGTCGTGACCGAGCCCCTCTCCGAAAACACCGCCGATGTCATCGTCGTCGGCGCGGGGCCAGCCGGCTCCACGACGGCCTACCACCTCGCCAAGTCCGGCCTCGACGTCCTCCTGTTGGAGAAGACCGAGTTCCCGCGCGAGAAGGTGTGCGGCGACGGACTCACCCCGCGCGCGGTGAAGCAGCTCGTCGCCATGGGCATCGACATCTCGGAGGAGGCCGGCTGGCTGCGCAACAAGGGCCTGCGCATCATCGGCGGCGGCACCCGCCTCCAGCTGGACTGGCCGGATCTCGCCTCCTTCCCCGACTACGGCCTGGTGCGCAAGCGCGACGACTTCGACGAACAGCTCGCCCGCCAGGCCCAGAAGGCCGGCGCCCGGCTCTTCGAGCGCTGCAACGTCGGTGCCCCGATCATCGACGACCGCACCGGCCGGATCACCGGCGTGCACGCCAAGCTCGGCGAGGAGAAGCGCGAAGTCACCTTCCACGCCCCCCTCGTGGTGGCCGCCGACGGCAACTCCACCAGGCTCTCCCTGGCGATGGGCCTGCACCGCCGCGAGGACCGCCCGATGGGCGTGGCCGTCCGGACCTACTTCACCTCCCCCCGTCACGACGACGACTACCTGGAGTCCTGGCTGGAACTCTGGGACCGCCGGGGCCCCCAGGACCGCCTCCTCCCCGGCTACGGCTGGATCTTCGGCATGGGCGACGGCACCTCCAACGTCGGCCTCGGCGTCCTGAACACCTCCGACTCCTTCAAGGAACTGGACTGGCGCGAGGTCCTCAAGGCATGGTGCGCCTCCATGCCCGAGGACTGGGGCTACACCCCGGAGAACATGACCGGCCCCATCCGCGGCGCCGCGCTCCCCATGGCCTTCAACCGCCAGCCCCACTACACGCGCGGCCTGCTGCTCGTCGGCGACGCCGGCGGCCTGGTGAACCCCTTCAACGGCGAGGGCATCGCCTACGCCATGGAGTCCGGCCAGATCGCCGCCGACGTCATCGTCCAGGCCCACGCGCGGGCCACGCCCGGCGGACGCGAGCTGGCGCTCCAGCGCTACCCGCGCGTCCTCAAGGACACCTACGGCGGCTACTACACGCTCGGCCGCGCCTTCGTGAAGCTCATCGGCAACCCGAAGGTCATGCAGATCGCGGCGCAGCGCGGCCTGACCCACCCGCTGCTGATGAAGTTCACCCTGAAGCTCCTGGCGAACCTCACCGACCCGACCGGCGGCGACGCGATGGACCGCATCATCAACGGCCTGAGCAAGGTGGCCCCGAAGGCCTGACCGCGCCCAGGGCGACAGGCACTCGGAGCCGGCGACAGGCCCTCGGAGCCGAGTGCCTCGACGGCGGCGGCCCGGCGGGCGTGGGCGTCCTGCCGCCGGGCCGCCTCTGCCGGCCTCTGCCGCAGCGCTTCCCTCCGCCCCCGCTCGGAGAGCCGGCCGGGTGGCAGACCCCGCGAGGTTCCGCCGCCGAAGAAGCGGGGCGCCTGTGGAGAACCGGGGGAGACGCGCCGGGAGCGCGGGGCCCGCTCAGGGGGCCGTGCGGACAGCCGGAAGGGCCGCTGCCCCCGAGCGGCTGCGGCCCTCACCGTGCTTGTGAAATGCCCGAGTTATTCGGGTTGTCCCTTGTCCGGGTTGTCCGGGTGGCCCGGGTCGGTCAGAGCACCCGCACCGCGCCGGTCGGCGGGTCGTACGACAGCGGGTGCTCCCCGACGCCGCTGGAGGGGTTCTGCGCGCCGACGAACATGCCGTCGCCGACGTACACCGCCACGTGGTACGCGCTGCCGGCGCTGCCCCAGTAGAGGATGTCGCCGGGCTGCAGGTTGCTCAGCGAGACCTGGGTGCCCTGCGTCGACTGGTCCTGGGAGACGCGCGGCAGGCTGACGCCGACCGACTTGAAGGCGGCCTGCACGAGACCCGAGCAGTCCCACGAGTTGGGGCCCGTGCCGCCGGAGACGTAGGCGTCGCCGATCTGCGCCTTCACGAAGGCGACCACCGCGGCGGCCGAACCGGTGGCCGTGGACGTGCTCGTGGAGCTGCTGGAGCTCGCGGAGGTGGCGGAGGTGGCGCTGAGGGTGGTCCGCTCGGCACTGCGCGAGACGGCCTGCTCGGCGGCGGCCTTGCGGGCCTCCTCGGCCTTCTTCTTGGCCTCGGCCTTCTTCTTCGCGTCGGCGAGGTCCGCCTTGGCCTGCTTCGCGGCCTTCGCGGCGGCCGCGTCACGCTCGGCCTGGAGGGAGTAGTTCGCGGCTGCCTGCTGCGTGGCGTCGGCGGACTGGGCCACCTGGGTGGCCACGTCGGCCGTCAGGATGGGCAGTTCGAGCGTCTGCGTCACGGGTTCGGCGGCACTCGCCGAAGCCGCGCCCGCCGCTGCCATGCCCAGGACGCCACTGGCAACTCCGGCGCGCACGGCGATGTTCGTCGTCGCGCTGCGGCGGGGCTTCCGGTGGGTGCGTATGTGAGCGGTGTGGGACATGGGAACAACCGGTATCAGGGGCTCCTTCATATCTACAAGAAACGTGTGCTGCGCCACAGTTGTTCAATCAGGGCCGTAAATCCCGTTCGTGTCCTTCCTTATTGACGCCGTAACGGACATTGCGGACGTCCATGATCAGGCCTGTGATCACGTTCTTTCGCCATTACGCCCGAATTGCCCGCGACCTACCATCGGTTGGGGTCGTTGGCCAACCCCCGTTCTCGGCCGCCCCTCGTCGGTGTGGCGGAGGTCACGGAACGGTCACCGGGAGGGGCGCGTCTCGCGCGGGGATCGGGGCAGGAGTGGTGCCCGCCCGAGTTCGTGAACGCGCGCACGCGTCCACATCGGGCTTCGCGCCTCCCCCTGATGTGTGAATGCGGCCCACTATCAGGACGTCCCGACCATCGCCAATTTGCATGCAACGGAACTCTCTTGATATAGAGACGCTCGCTTCGGACCCCCTCCCGCCTGCGTCGACGGGCGAAAATGTCACTTCTGGTGATCAGGTGAACGCTTCGGGTGTGAAGATCACTACTCATCCGACTTCATGATCGATCGTCAGGTGGTGGAGATCACAAAGCTTGTGCAATACCCCGTGTCGCAGATCACAGAGTGTCGGGCATAAGATGCGAGGCAGTTGGGCTTGTGACCTGCTTCACATGTTCGCGATCTCCGCCCGGGACGCGCGGGGTTCGTGTGACTGAAGGGGCAGGTGAGCCCAGCCGAACCGCCACCAGTCAGTGCCGACTGAGAGGAGCGAGGAGCGGTGAACGCCTATGCGCCCATCCTCGTACTGGGAGCCCTCGGGGCAGGCTTTGCGATCTTCTCCGTGGTCATGGCCACGCTGATCGGTCCGAAGCGGTACAACCGCGCCAAGCTCGAAGCCTACGAGTGCGGTATCGAACCGACCCCCACGCCGGCCGGCGGCGGGCGTTTCCCGATCAAGTACTACCTGACGGCGATGCTCTTCATCGTCTTCGACATCGAGATCGTCTTCCTCTACCCGTGGGCCGTCACCTTCGACGCCCTGGGTGTTTTCGGGCTCGTGGAGATGCTGCTCTTCGTGCTCACCGTCTTCGTCGCGTACGCGTACGTATGGCGGCGCGGCGGCCTGGAATGGGACTGAGGGGCCTTTAGACATGGGACTCGAAGAAAAGCTGCCGAGCGGATTCCTGCTGACCACCGTCGAGCAGGCCGCGGGCTGGGTGCGCAAGGCTTCCGTCTTCCCCGCCACCTTCGGCCTCGCCTGCTGCGCCATCGAGATGATGACCACCGGCGCCGGCCGCTACGACCTGGCCCGCTTCGGCATGGAGGTCTTCCGCGGATCGCCCCGCCAGGCCGACCTCATGATCGTCGCCGGTCGGGTCAGCCAGAAGATGGCACCGGTGCTGAGGCAGGTCTACGACCAGATGCCCAACCCCAAGTGGGTGATCTCCATGGGCGTCTGCGCCTCCTCGGGCGGCATGTTCAACAACTACGCGATCGTCCAGGGCGTCGACCACATCGTCCCCGTGGACATCTACCTCCCCGGCTGCCCGCCGCGCCCCGAGATGCTGATGGACGCCATCCTCAAGCTCCATCACAAGATCCAGAACTCCAAGCTCGGCGTCAACGCCGAGGAAGCGGCCCGCGAGGCGGAGGAGGCGGCGCTCAAGGCCCTGCCCACGATCGAGATGAAGGGGCTGCTGCGGTGAGCGAAGCCAACGGCCACAACGGGGTCAACCCCGAGAAGGACCTGGCCGCCGACAACCTCCCCGGCCGGCGGGGCCAGGGCGGTGAGGAGATCCGCGTCCAGCGCGGCATGTTCGGCGCCGCCAACGGCGGCGACACCTCCGGCTACGGCGGCCTGGTCCGCTCCATCCGCCTCCCCGGACCGGCGAGCCGGCCCTACGGCGGCTGGTTCGACGAGGTCGCCGACGAACTGGAGGGCGCCCTGGAGGAGCAGGGACTGCTCCCCGGCAACGCCGTCGAGAAGACCGTCGTCGACCGCGGTGAGATCACCTTCCACATCGAACGCGAGCACCTGGTCCGCGTCGCCCGCACCCTGCGCGACGACCCGGCGCTCCGCTTCGAGCTGTGCACCGGCGTCAGCGGCGTCCACTACCTCCACGACAAGGGCCGCGAGCTGCACGCCGTCTACCACCTGCGGTCGATCACCCACAACCGGCTGATCCGGCTCGAGGTCAGCGCCCCCGACGCCGACCCGCACATCCCGTCCCTGGTCTCCGTGTACCCGACGAACGACTGGCACGAGCGCGAGACCTACGACTTCTTCGGGATCGTCTTCGACGGTCACCCGGCCCTGACGCGGATCATGATGCCGGACGACTGGCAGGGCCATCCGCAGCGCAAGGACTACCCCCTCGGCGGCATCCCCGTCGAGTACAAGGGCGCCCAGATCCCGGCTCCGGACCAGCGGAGGTCGTACTCGTGAGCACGTCACACGCTTCCCCTCGCGAGACCACCGAGGGCACCGTATACACGGTCACCGGCGGCGACTGGGACGAGATCGTCCAGTCCGCGGCCCGCGCGGACGACGAACGCATCGTCGTCAACATGGGTCCCCAGCACCCGTCCACCCACGGAGTGCTCCGGCTCATCCTGGAGATCGACGGCGAGACGGTCACCGAGGCCCGCTGCGGCATCGGCTACCTCCACACCGGAATCGAGAAGAACCTCGAATTCCGCACGTGGACGCAGGGCACCACGTTCGTGACCCGCATGGACTACCTGACGTCCTTCTTCAACGAGACCGCCTACTGTCTCGCCGTCGAGAAGCTCCTCGGCATCGAGGACGAGATCACCGAACGCGCCAAGATCATCCGGGTGCTCCTCATGGAGCTGAACCGGCTCTCCTCCCACCTGGTGTGCATCGCCACCGGAGGCATGGAACTCGGCGCCACCACGATCATGATCTACGGATTCCGTGATCGTGAAATGATTCTCGACCTCTACGAACTCATCACCGGCCTGCGCATGAACCATGCGTACATCCGCCCCGGCGGACTCGCCCAGGACCTGCCGCCCGGCGCCGTGGACCAGATCCGCGAGTTCGTGAAGAAGATGAGGAAGAACCTCCCGGAGTACGACAAGCTCGCCACCGGGAACCCCATCTTCAAGGCCCGGATGCAGGACGTCGGCTACCTGGACCTGTCCGGCTGCATGGCCCTCGGCGCCACCGGCCCGATCCTGCGCTCCACCGGCCTCCCGCACGACCTGCGCAAGGCCCAGCCCTACTGCGGCTACGAGACCTACGACTTCGACGTCGCCGTCGCCGACACCTGCGACTCCTACGGCCGCTTCCTGATCCGCCTGGAGGAGATGCGCCAGTCCCTCAGGATCGTCGAACAGTGCCTGGACCGGCTACAGCCCGGACCGGTCATGGTCGCCGACAAGAAGATCGCCTGGCCCGCCCAGCTCGCCCTCGGCCCCGACGGGCTCGGCAACTCGCTCGACCACATCAAGAAGATCATGGGCACCTCCATGGAGGCCCTGATCCACCACTTCAAACTGGTCACCGAGGGCTTCCGGGTCCCGCCCGGCCAGGCCTACGCGGCCGTCGAGTCCCCCAAGGGCGAACTCGGCGTGCACGCCGTCTCCGACGGCGGCACCCGCCCCTTCCGGGTCCACTTCCGCGACCCGTCCTTCACCAACCTGCAGGCCATGGCGGCGATGTGCGAGGGCGGCCAGGTCGCCGACGTCATCGTCGCCGTCGCGTCCATCGACCCCGTGATGGGAGGCGTCGACCGGTGACCACCTCTTCCTCGGAGCGCGGCATCAGCCTCGGCATGCCCGAGCTGCCCGCCCCCGCGTACCCGGACGACGTCCGGGCCCGGCTGGAGGCCGACGCGCGCGACGTCATCGCCCGCTACCCCGACTCCCGGTCCGCCCTGCTGCCGCTGCTGCACCTCGTGCAGTCGCAGGAGGGACACGTCACCCGCACCGGGATGCAGTTCTGCGCGGACATGCTGAACCTCACCACCGCCGAGGTCACCGCCGTCGCCACCTTCTACACCATGTACCGGCGCCGGCCCTCCGGCGACTACCAGGTCGGCGTCTGCACCAACACACTGTGCGCCGTCATGGGCGGCGACGCGATCTTCGAGACCCTCCAGGAGCACCTGGGCGTCGGCAACGGCGAGACCACCGACGACGGCAAGGTCACCCTGGAGCACATCGAGTGCAACGCGGCCTGCGACTTCGCGCCGGTCGTGATGGTCAACTGGGAGTTCTTCGACAACCAGACCCCCGCCAGCGCCAAGCGCCTCGTCGACGACCTGCGCGCGGGACGGGACGTCGAACCCACGCGCGGCGCCCGGATCTGCACCTTCAAGGAGACCGCCCGGATCCTGGCCGGCTTCCCCGACGAGCGGCCCGGTGCCGTCGAGGAGAGCGGCAGCGCGGGACCCGCGTCGCTGGTGGGCCTTCGCCTGGCAAGGGGAGAGACCGCACCCGCGCGCGTGGTCCACCCGCGCGGAGGTCCCAAGGAGGTACCGGACCGGACGGTGCACGAGCCGTCCCCGACCGAGCACCTCAGCTCCCACGACGCACCGCAGGAGACCTCGGCCTCCGACCCGTCGCACCCGGCAGGGCCTGCCGCCGAGGAGGGGGAGTGATGACGGTGGTACCCGACCTCAAGGACACCAGCCCCGAGAAGCTGCTCGCACCCGTGCTGTCGGCCTTCTGGGACGAGGACCGGTCGTGGACGCTCGACGTCTACCGAAGGCACGAAGGCTACGAGGGGCTCCGCAAGGCGCTCGCCATGTCACCGGACGACCTGATCGCCTACGTCAAGGAGTCCGGACTGCGCGGCCGCGGCGGCGCGGGCTTCCCGACCGGGATGAAGTGGCAGTTCATCCCGCAGGGAGACGGCAAACCGCACTATCTTGTTGTCAACGCCGACGAATCGGAGCCCGGGACCTGCAAGGACATCCCGCTCCTCTTCGCGAACCCGCACAGCCTCATCGAGGGCATCGTGATCGCGTGCTACGCCATCCGGTCGTCGCATGCCTTCATCTATCTGCGGGGTGAGGTCGTCCCCGTCCTGCGGCGGTTGCACGAGGCCGTACGCGAGGCCTACGCGGCCGGCTACCTCGGCGAGGACATCCTCGGCAGCGGCCTCGACCTCACCCTCACCGTGCACGCCGGCGCCGGCGCGTACATCTGCGGTGAGGAGACCGCACTGCTCGACTCGCTCGAAGGCCGCCGCGGCCAACCGCGGCTGCGTCCCCCCTTCCCTGCCGTCGAAGGGCTCTACGCCTGCCCGACTGTGGTGAACAACGTCGAGTCCATCGCCTCGGTTCCCGCCATCCTGCACAGGGGCAAGGAATGGTTCAGGTCGATGGGGAGCGAGAAGTCACCCGGCTTCACGCTCTACTCCCTCAGCGGTCATGTCGCGAGCCCCGGCCAGTACGAGGCACCGCTCGGCATCACCCTGCGTCAGCTCCTCGACATGAGCGGCGGCATGCGCACCGGCCACCGCCTCAAGTTCTGGACGCCCGGCGGCTCCTCGACGCCCATGTTCACCGACGAGCACCTCGACGTCCCCCTCGACTACGAAGGCGTCGGCGCCGCGGGCTCCATGCTGGGCACCAAGGCCCTCCAGTGCTTCGACGAGACCACCTGCGTGGTGCGCGCCGTCACCCGCTGGACCGAGTTCTACGCCCACGAGTCCTGCGGCAAGTGCACCCCCTGCCGTGAAGGCACCTACTGGCTCGTGCAGTTGCTGCGCGACATCGAGGCCGGCAAGGGCGTCATGTCCGACCTCGACAAGCTGAACGACATCGCCGACAACATCAACGGCAAGTCCTTCTGCGCCCTCGGCGACGGCGCAGCGTCCCCGATCTTCTCCTCGCTGAAGTACTTCCGCGAGGAGTACGAACAGCACATCACGGGCCGGGGCTGCCCCTTCGACCCGGCCAAGTCGACGGCCTGGGCGGACCGCCCGGAGGTGAACGCATGACCGTGACCACGAGTTCCCCCTCCTCCGGGGGAACGGCGGCGGTCCCGCCGGAGGACCTCGTCACGCTGACGATCGACGGCGTGGAGATCAGCGTGCCCAAGGGCACGCTCGTCATCCGCGCCGCCGAACAGCTCGGCATCGAGATCCCCCGCTTCTGCGACCACCCCCTGCTGGACCCGGCCGGCGCCTGCCGCCAGTGCATCGTCGAGGTCGAGGGCCAGCGCAAGCCCATGGCGTCCTGCACGATCACCTGCACGGACGGCATGGTCGTGAAGACCCACCTCACCTCACCCGTGGCCGAGAAGGCCCAGCACGGGGTGATGGAGCTGCTGCTCATCAACCACCCGCTGGACTGCCCGGTCTGCGACAAGGGCGGCGAGTGCCCGTTGCAGAACCAGGCGATGTCGCACGGCAACGCCGAGTCCCGCTTCGACGGCAGGAAGCGCACCTACGAGAAGCCCGTCCCGATCTCCACCCAGGTGCTGCTCGACCGTGAACGCTGCGTGCTGTGCGCGCGCTGCACCCGGTTCTCCAACCAGGTCGCCGGCGACCCCATGATCGAGCTCCTGGAACGCGGCGCGCTCCAGCAGGTCGGCACCGGCGAGGGCGACCCGTTCGAGTCGTACTTCTCCGGGAACACCATCCAGATCTGCCCGGTCGGCGCGCTGACCTCGGCGGCGTACCGCTTCCGCTCGCGCCCCTTCGACCTGATCTCCTCGCCGTCCGTGTGCGAGCACTGTGCGGGCGGCTGCGCCACCCGCACCGACCACCGGCGCGGCAAGGTCATGCGGCGGCTCGCCGCCAACGACCCCGAGGTCAACGAGGAGTGGATCTGCGACAAGGGACGCTTCGCGTTCCGGTACGCGCAGCAGAAGGACCGCCTGGAGACCCCGCTGGTCCGAGGCGCCCAGGGCGTCCTCGAACCCGTCTCCTGGCCGGAGGCCCTCGAAGCCGCCGCGCGGGGCCTGGCCGCCGCCCGCTCCCGGGCCGGCGTCCTCACCGGCGGCCGGCTCACCGTCGAGGACGCCTACGCGTACAGCAAGTTCGCGCGCGTGGCGCTCGACACCAACGACATCGACTTCCGCGCCCGCGTGCACAGCGGGGAGGAGGCCGACTTCCTGGCCGCGCACGTCGCGGGCCGCGGCCGCGATCTCGACGGGACGGGCGTCACCTACACCGCCCTGGAGAAGGCGCCCGCCGTCCTGCTGGTCGGCTTCGAATCGGAGGAGGAGGCACCCGGCGTCTTCCTGCGGCTGCGCAAGGCCTGGCGCAAGCGCAAGCAGAAGGTGTACGCGCTCGCCACGCACGCCACACGCGGGCTTCAGAAGGCCGGCGGCACCCTGCTGCCCGCCGCGCCCGGCACCGAGACCGAGTGGCTGGACGCCCTCGCCGGCGGCGTCGGCCTGGAGGAGTCCGGCACCCTGGCCGCCGAGGCGCTGCGCACCGACGGCGCGGTCATCGTCGTAGGGGAACGGCTGGCGTCGGTCGCCGGCGGACTCACCGCCGCCGTACGGGCCGCCGCGGCCACCGGCGCCCAGCTGGTGTGGATCCCGCGCCGGGCCGGGGAGCGCGGCGCGATCGAGGCGGGCGCGCTGCCGTCGCTGCTGCCGGGCGGCCGCCCGGCCACCGACCCGCGCGCGCGTGAGGAGGTCGCCGCCGCCTGGGGCATGTCGGAACTCCCGCCCGGCCACGGCCGGGACACCGGCCAGATCATCGAGTCCGCCGCCCGCGGCGAACTCTCGGCCCTGCTGGTGGCCGGTGTCGAGGTCGCCGACCTGCCCGACCCGGCACGCGCGCGTGAGGCACTCGAAGCCGTCGGCTTCCTGGTCTCCCTGGAGCTGCGCCCCAGCGAGGTCACCGAACACGCCGACGTCGTCCTGCCGGTCGCCGCGGTCGCCGAGAAGGCCGGCACCTTCCTCAACTGGGAGGGCCGGGCCCGCCTCTTCGAGGCCGCCGTCAAGCCCGACCAGATGACCCGGCGGCTCGCACCCACCGACGCGCGCGTGCTGCAGATGCTGGCCGACGCCATGGACGTCCACCTCGGTCTGCCCGACCTGCGCACCACGCGCGCGGAGCTGGACCGGCTCGGCGGCTGGGACGGGCCGAAGGCCTCCGCCCCGCGGGAGACCGGCGCCCCGCTGCCGCGGCCGGCCGCCGGGGAGGCCGTGCTCGCCGGACACCGGCTCCTCCTCGACCAGGGCGTCCTCCAGGACGGCGACGAGGCGCTGGCCGGCACCCGGCACGCGGCCCACGCGCGCGTGTCCGCCGCGACGGCCGCCGAGGCGGGCGTCGCGGACGGCGCCCTCCTCGCCGTCACCGGGACCTCCGGCACCGTCGAACTCCCCCTCCGGATCACCGAGATGCCCGACCGCGTGGTCTGGCTCCCGCTGAACTCGGTGGGCGGCGGTGTCGCCTCCGACACCGGCACGCAGCCCGGCTCCCTCGTCCGCATCGGCCCGGCGGCCACCGCCGGTGAGGCACCCAAGGAGGTGGAGGCATGAGCCCGTTCCTCGCCGCTGAAGACCTCTCCATGTTCGGCCGCGACCCGTGGTGGCTGGTCGTCATCAAGGCCGTCTTCTGCTTCGCCTTCCTCATGGTGACCGTCCTGATCTCCATCGTCATGGAGCGCAAGGTCGTCGCCTGGATGCAGCTGCGCGTCGGCCCCAACCGGCACGGCCCCTGGGGCATGCTCCAGTCGCTCGCCGACGGCATCAAGCTGATGCTCAAGGAAGACGTCGTCGTCAAACGCGCCGACAAGGCCGTGTACGTCCTGGCGCCGATCGTCGCGGCCATCCCGGCGTTCATGGCCATCGCGGTCATCCCGTTCGGCCCCGCCGACAACGAGGTCTCGATCTTCGGCCACCGCACCACGATGCAGCTCACCGACCTGCCGATCGCGATGCTCTACATCCTCGCGGTCGCCTCCGTCGGCATCTACGGCATCGTCCTCGCCGGCTGGAGCTCCGGATCGACCTACCCGCTCCTCGGCGGCCTGCGCTCCTGCGCACAGATGATCTCCTACGAGATCGCCATGGGCGCCGCGTTCGCCTCCGTGTTCCTGTACTCCGGGTCGATGTCGACGTCCACGATCGTCGACCAGCAGCAGGGCCGCTGGTACATCCTGCTGCTGCCGATCTCGTTCCTCCTCTACGTCGTCACCATGATCGGCGAGACCAACCGCGCCCCCTTCGACATGCCGGAGTCCGAGGGCGACCTGGTCGGCGGCTTCAACACCGAGTACTCGTCGATCAAGTTCGCGATGTTCATGCTCGCCGAGTACGTCAACATGGTGACGGTCTCCGCCGTGTCGACGACGCTGTTCCTCGGCGGCTGGCGGGCCCCCTGGCCGATCAGCACCGTCTGGGCGGGCGCCAACCACGGCTGGTGGCCGATGCTCTGGTTCCTCGCCAAGGTCGTCGTGCTGCTGTTCGTCTTCGTCTGGGTACGCGGAACCCTCCCGCGCGTGCGCTACGACCAGCTGATGAAGCTCGGCTGGAAGGTCCTCATCCCGGTCTCGGTCGTCTGGCTGATGCTCGTCGCGACCGTACGGACCCTGCGCAACCAGAACTACGGCTTCGCCGACATCGCCCTCTACGTCGCCGGCGGAATCCTCACCCTGCTGGTCCTGTCCTTCGTCGTCGACCTCTTCCGCGACAAGGGCAAAGAGGCCGGGCGGCCCGCCGAGGAGCCGGCCGGATTCGACCCGATGGCGGGCGGGTTCCCGGTACCGCCGCTGCCCGGGCAGGAGCTGCCGCCGGTGCCCCGGCGCAGTCCCCGCCGGGAGCGGGAGCTGATTGTCAGTGGCGGCACGGACACTGTCAGTGACGGATCTTCGGATGGAAAGGAGGCGTCCGATGGCTGAGGAGCCCAAGGAGAGCAAGCCCGGTTTCCTGAACCCCGCGGCCGGCTTCGGCGTGACCTTCAAGGCCATGTTCAAGAAGCGGCTGACCGAGCAGTACCCGGAGCAGAAGAAGACCACGGCCCCGCGGTTCCACGGACGGCACCAGCTCAACCGCCATCCGGACGGCCTGGAGAAGTGCGTCGGCTGCGAACTGTGCGCCTGGGCCTGCCCCGCCGACGCCATCTACGTGGAGGGTGCCGACAACACCGACGAGGAACGCTACTCGCCGGGCGAGCGGTACGGCCGCGTCTACCAGATCAACTACGCCCGCTGCATCCTGTGCGGGCTGTGCATCGAGGCGTGCCCCACGCGCGCGCTGACCATGACCAACGAGTTCGAACTGGCCGACAGCAGCCGCGCCAACCTGATCTACACCAAGGAGCAGCTGCTCGCCGGCCTCGAAGAGGGCATGGTCGACTCCCCGCACGCGATCTTCCCGGGGACCGACGAACAGGACTACTACCGGGGCCTGGTCACCGAGGCCGCGCCCGGGACCGTACGCCAGGTCGCCGTCTCCAAGGGCGAGGTCCCCCAGGAGGCCGAGTCCACCTTCGGTGCGGACGAACCGGCCTCGCAGGAGGTGACCGGCCGATGAACCCGCAGCAGCTCGCCGCTTACGCCACCTCCACCGGCGAGGCCTTCCAGTTCTGGGTCCTCGGCACCGTCGCCGTGATCGGCGCCCTGTGCACCGTCTTCATGAAAAAGGCTGTGCACAGCGCGCTGTGCCTCGCCGGCACCATGATCGTCCTGGCGGTGTTCTACCTCGCCAACGGCGCCTACTTCCTCGGGATCGTGCAGATCGTCGTCTACACCGGCGCGATCATGATGCTGTTCCTCTTCGTGGTGATGCTGGTCGGCGTGACCGCCGCCGACTCCCTGAAGGAGACCATCAAGGGCCAGCGCTGGCTGGCCCTGCTGTGCGGGGTCGGCTTCGGTGTCCTGCTCTTCGCGGGCATCGCCCACGCCTCCCTGAAGCAGTTCGACGGCACCGGCCAGGCCAACGCCAACGGCAATGTGCAGGGCCTCGCCGCCCTCCTCTTCACCAAGTACGTGTTCGCCTTCGAAATCACCGGCGCCCTGCTCATCACCGCGGCCGTCGGCGCCATGGTGCTCACCCACCGCGAGCGCACCGAACGGCCCAGGACCCAGCGCGAGCTGGCCGAACAGCGGGTCCGCGAGGGCAAGCACGTGCCGCCGCTGCCCGCCCCCGGCGTCTACGCCCGGCACAACGCCGTGGACATCGCCGGCCTGCTGCCCGACGGCACCCCCTCGGAGCTCACGGTCAGCAAGACACTGCGCGACCGCGGCCAGGTCCGCGACGTGTCGACGCAGGCACTCAACGACCTGCGGGCCCTCGAACAGCGCGCCGAGGAACGGCTGGAGCGCACCCCGGTCGAACCCGCCCACCACAAGCGGAGCGAGGAGGCGTCGAAGTGAACCCCGTCTACTACCTCTACCTCGCCGCCCTGTTGTTCACGATCGGCGCCACCGGTGTGCTGATCAGACGAAACGCGATCGTCGTCTTCATGTGCATCGAGCTGATGCTCAACGCCTGCAACCTCGCGTTCGTCGTCTTCTCCCGCCTGCACGGCAATCTCGACGGCCAGATCATCGCCTTCTTCACGATGGTCGTCGCCGCCGCGGAGGTCGTGGTCGGGCTCGCGATCATCGTGTCGCTGTTCCGTACCCGCCACTCGGCCTCGGTCGACGACGCCAGCCTGATGAAGCTGTAAGGGGTCGCTGAATCGTGGAGAACCTCATCGCGCTGCTGATCGCGGCGCCTCTGCTCGGAGCGGTCGTCCTCCTGATCGGCGGCCGCCGCCTGGACGGTGTGGGGCACTGGATCGGCACCCTCCTGTCGACGGCCTCCTTCGTGTTCGGCGTGATCCTCTTCGCCGACCTGCTGGGCAAGAACGCCGAACACCGCACGCTCACCCAGCACCTGTGGACGTGGATCTCCGTCGGCAGCTTCCAGGCGGACGTCACCTTCCGCCTCGACCAGCTGTCGATGACCTTCGTCCTGCTGATCACCGGCGTCGGCTCGCTCATCCACGTGTACTCGATCGGGTACATGGAGCACGACGAGCGCCGCCGCCGCTTCTTCGGCTACCTCAACCTGTTCCTCGCGGCGATGCTGCTGCTCGTCCTCGCCGACAACTACCTGTTGCTGTACGTCGGCTGGGAGGGCGTCGGTCTCGCCTCCTACCTGCTGATCGGCTTCTGGCAGCACAAGCCCAGCGCGGCGACCGCGGCGAAGAAGGCCTTCCTGGTCAACCGGGTCGGCGACATGGGCCTGTCGATCGCGATCATGCTGATGTTCACGACGTTCGGCACCTTCGCCTTCGGGCCGGTGTTCAGCCACGTCGGCGACGCCTCCCAGGGCAGGCTCACCGCGATCGGCCTGATGCTGCTGCTCGCCGCCTGCGGCAAGTCCGCACAGGTACCGCTGCAGTCCTGGCTCGGGGACGCCATGGAGGGCCCCACCCCGGTCTCCGCCCTCATCCACGCGGCGACCATGGTGACCGCGGGCGTCTACCTCATCGTCCGCTCGGGAGCGATCTTCAACGCCGCCCCCGACGCCCAGCTGGCCGTCACCGTCGTCGGCGCCGTCACGCTCCTGTTCGGTGCGATCGTCGGTTGCGCCAAGGACGACATCAAGAAGGCGCTCGCCGGCTCGACCATGTCGCAGATCGGGTACATGGTCCTCGCCGCCGGCCTCGGCCCCATCGGCTACGTCTTCGCGATCATGCACCTGGTGACGCACGGCTTCTTCAAGGCCGGCCTCTTCCTCGGCGCGGGATCCGTCATGCACGGCATGAACGACGAGGTCGACATGCGCAAGTACGGCGGCCTGCGCAAGTACATGCCGGTCACCTTCATCACCTTCGGCCTCGGCTACCTCGCCATCATCGGCTTCCCGGGCCTGTCCGGCTTCTTCTCCAAGGACAAGATCATCGAGGCGGCGTTCGCCAAGGGCGGCGCCGAGGGCTGGATCCTCGGCGCCTGCGCCCTGCTGGGCGCCGCGATCACCGCCTTCTACATGACGCGCGTGATGCTGATGACGTTCTTCGGCGAGGAGCGCTGGCGCAACCAGCCCACCCGCTCCCCGCAGGCGCCCAGCGCCGAACCGGCCGCCGAACACCACGGCGAGCACGCGGAACCGCACCCGCACGAGTCCCCGAAGGTCATGACCGTCCCCATGGTCGTACTGGCCGTCGGATCGGTGTTCGGCGGCGCCTTCTTCAGCATCGGCGACCGCTTCCTGCACTGGCTGGAACCGGTCACCGGCCACAGCGAGGGCGACTCCCCGCTCAGCGCGGCCACCGTCACCGGCGCCACCATGGTCTGCCTGGTCATCGGTGTCGGCATCGCCTACCTGCAGTACGGCCGCCGGCCCGTCCCCGCCGTCGCCCCGCGCGGCTCGCTGCTCACCCGCGCGGCCCGCCGCGACCTCCTCCAGGACGACTTCAACCACGTCGTCCTGGTCCGCGGCGGCGAACACCTCACGCGCTCCCTGGTGTACGTCGACCACACCCTGGTCGACGGGGTCGTCAACGGTACGGCGGCGGGCTTCGGCGGCCTCTCCGGCCGGCTGCGCAGACTCCAGAACGGCTACGCGCGCTCGTACGCGGTCTCGATGTTCGGCGGCGCGGCCCTCCTGGTCGCCGCGACCCTGCTGATGAGGGCGGTCTGATACCGATGTCCTTTCCTCTGCTGACAGCGACAGCGGCCCTCCCGGCCGTCGGCGCGATCGCCACGGCCGCCGTACCGGCAGCCCGGCGCACCGCAGCCAAGTGGCTCGCGCTGCTGGTCTCGCTCGCCACCCTGGTCCTCGCGGTCGTCATCCTGGTCCGCTTCGACCCGGGCGGCGCCCGCTACCAGCTCACCGAGTCCCACGCCTGGATCGCGGACTTCGGAGTCAGGTACGACCTGGGGGTGGACGGCATCGCCGCCGTCCTCATCGCCCTGACCGCCCTGCTGATCCCGTTCATCGTGCTGGCCGGCTGGCACGACGCCGACCCGCTGGAGACCGGCAGCAAGCGGTGGCGCCCGACGCAGGGCTTCTTCGCCCTGATCCTGGCCGTCGAGGCGATGGTCGTCATCTCCTTCGAGTCCACCGACGTCTTTCTGTTCTACATCTTCTTCGAAGCCATGCTGATCCCGATGTACTTCCTCATCGGCGGCTTCGGCGACCGCGCCCACGAACACGGTGAGGAGACGGCGTCCACGCAACGGTCGTACGCCGCCGTGAAGTTCCTCCTGTACAACCTGGTCGGCGGTCTGATCATGCTGGCCGCGGTCATCGGCCTCTACGTGGTCGCCGGGAACTTCTCCCTCACGGAGATCGCCCAGGCCCGCGCGAACGGCTCGCTGCACATGGCGACCAGCACCGAACGCTGGCTGTTCCTCGGCTTCTTCTTCGCCTTCGCCGTGAAGGCGCCGCTGTGGCCGCTGCACACCTGGCTGCCCAACGCCATGCAGGAGTCCACCGCCCCGGTCGCCGTCCTCATCACCGCGGTCGTCGACAAGGTCGGCACGTTCGCGATGCTCCGCTACTGCCTCCAGCTGTTCCCCGAGGCGTCGAAGTGGGCGACACCCGTCATCCTCGTCCTCGCCGTGATCGGCATCATCTACGGCGCACTGCTCGCTGTCGGCCAGCGCGACATCAAACGCCTGGTCGCCTACGCGTCGATCTCGCACTTCGGCTTCATCATCCTGGGCATCTTCGCGATGACCAGCCAGGGCCAGTCCGGCGCCACCCTGTACATGGTCAACCACGGCATCTCCACGGCCGCGCTGATGCTGGTCGCCGGCTTCCTCATCTCCCGCCGCGGCTCGCGCCTCATCGCGGACTACGGCGGCGTGCAGAAGGTCGCCCCGGTGCTCGCCGGCACCTTCCTGATCGGCGGCCTGGCGACCCTGTCCCTGCCGGGTCTCGCCCCCTTCGTGAGCGAATTCCTCGTCCTGGTCGGCACCTTCACGCGCTACCCGGCCATCGGGATCGTCGCCACCTTCGGCATCGTCCTCGCCGCGCTCTACACCCTCGTCCTCTACCAGCGGACGATGACGGGCCCGGTGAAACCGGAGGTCTCCGCGATGCCCGACCTGCGCGCGCGTGAACTCGTGGTCGTCGCCCCGCTGATCGTTCTGCTGATCTTCCTGGGCGTCTACCCGAAACCCGTCACGGACATCGTCAACCCGGCGGTCAAACAGACCATGTCGGACGTACACAAGACCGACCCCAAGCCCGAGGCGGAGGCGGCGAAGTGAGCGCAGCAGCCGTCCACAGCCTGTGGACAACCGCGGCCGAACCGATTTCGAAGATCGGCGCGCCGAAGATCGAATACGGACAGCTGTCACCCACCCTGATCGTCGTCGGCGCGGCGATCGTCGGGGTGCTCGTCGAGGCGTTCGTCCCCCGTAAATCCCGCTACTACGCGCAGGTCTTCGTCTCCGCCGTCGCCCTGTGCGCGGCCTTCGCGGCAGTCGTCGCCCTCGCCGCGGACGGATACGGCACCACGAAGGCACACATCGCCGCCATGGGCGCGATCGCCGTCGACGGACCGTCCCTGTTCCTCCAGGGCACCATCCTGCTGGCCGGACTCGTCGGCCTGTTCACCTTCGCCGAACGCCGGCTCGACCCCGCCGCCCACGGCAACCGCGTCGACTCCTTCGCCGCCCAGGCCGCGTCGGTCCCCGGCAGCGACAGCGAACAGGCCGCCGTCAAGGCCGGGTTCACCACCACCGAGGTCTTCCCGCTGCTCCTCTTCGCGGTCGCCGGCATGCTGGTGTTCCCCTCGGCCAACGACCTGCTGACGCTCTTCGTGGCCCTGGAGGTCTTCTCCCTCCCGCTCTACCTGATGTGCGCCCTGGCCCGCCGCAAGCGCCTCATGTCACAGGAAGCGGCCGTCAAGTACTTCCTGCTCGGCGCCTTCGCCTCCGCGTTCACCCTGTTCGGCATCGCCATGCTGTACGGCTACGCCGGCTCGGTGTCGTACGCCACCATCGCCCAGGTCGTCGACGGCACCGTCACCAACGTCGACCCCGCCCTCGCCGGCACCATGGGCAACGACGCGCTGCTCCTCATCGGCTCCGCCATGATCCTCATGGGGCTGCTCTTCAAGGTCGGCGCCGTCCCCTTCCACATGTGGACGCCCGACGTCTACCAGGGCGCACCCACCCCGGTGACCGGCTTCATGGCCGCCGCCACCAAGGTCGCCGCGTTCGGCGCGCTGCTGCGCCTGCTGTACGTCGTGCTCCCCGGGATGCGCTGGGACTGGCGGCCGGTCATGTGGGGCGTCGCGATCATCACCATGCTGGGCGGCGCGATCGTCGCGATCACCCAGACCGACATCAAACGACTGCTCGCCTACTCGTCGATCGCCCACGCCGGATTCATCCTCGCCGGTGTCATCGCGACCTCGAAGGACGGCGTGTCGTCCGTCCTCTTCTACCTCGCCGCGTACTCCTTCGTCACCATCGGCGCCTTCGCCGTGGTCACCCTGGTGCGCGACGCGGGCGGCGAGGCGACCCACCTGTCCAAGTGGGCGGGGCTCGGCCGACGGTCCCCCCTGGTGGCCGCCGTCTTCGCGGTCTTCCTGCTGGCCTTCGCCGGAATCCCGCTGACCTCGGGCTTCGCCGGGAAGTTCGCCGTGTTCAAGGCGGCGGCCGAAGGCGGAGCGGTCCCGCTGGTCGTCATCGGTGTGATCTCGTCGGCGATCGCCGCGTTCTTCTACATCCGCGTGATCGTCCTGATGTTCTTCAGCGAACCGAGGCCCGAAGGCCCCACCGTCGCCGTACCGTCACCGCTCACCATGGCCGCCATCGGCGTGGGCGTCGCCGTCACCCTCGTGCTCGGCGTGGCACCGCAGTACTTCCTCGACCTGGCCGGCCAGGCGGGGGTGTTCGTGCGCTGACCCGTCCGGTACCGCCACGGGCCCCGGTTCCTCGCGCAGGAACCGGGGCCCGTGGCGCTTCCCCGGCCTGCCGCCACCGGCCGCCGACCGGCTACCCGCAGGCCACCGCCGGGTTCCACGGCGCGAACAGGCCGCTCGGGTTGTCCTTCCAGATCCACGCCCGCAGCGTGTACACCGGCCCCTTGACACCCGGCACCGTCGTCGGCCCCAGGAACGTCTGACCGAACAGCGTCGGCGGGGTCGTACCGCTGCCGGCCCGCACGATCCACTCCACCCCGACCAGCGCACGCCCACCGTCGCCGTCGCCCTCGTACAGCAGACCCGCCGGCTCGGACGGGTCGAGACTGCCGACACCGGCGGACCTGACGTAGTGGTAGCCCGCACCTCCCCGACCGGTCCGGGCGTCGCACGCGGCGGCCGGGGCGTACCCGTCCGTGACGGCGAACGGCTCGTACTCGTAGTCCGCCGTCGCCGTGTACGCCGGGGTCAGATCCGTCCACACGAACGGATCGGCGGCGGTGGGGACGGGAGCCGCGTCGGCGGGGACCGCGGCCAGAGCGCACGGCACGGTCAGCGCCATCGCGACGCCGGCCGTGCGGGACCTGAGAGACATCCTGAAGCTCCTCGGGGCGGAGGAGGCGCACGGACGCGGCGCCTCCGTTACGACGCGGGCCTCCCCGGTCCCGCCCGTGCAGCATGGCCCGCGCCGCGTCCCGGTCGCCACGCGGAGTCCGCCAAAGGACTGAGGACACCGCAGGACGGGCGACCCCGGCACCGGCACCCCCTCCCGGGCGGCCGGCCTGTGGACAACTCCGGCGCTGTCGGTCCGGACCCCTATCGTGGAGGCAGTGGTCGAAGGACGACGTACGGGGGACACGACGATGGGCGGGACGGGCGGAACCGACGAGATGCCAGGGACGACCGAGACACCGCAGGCGCCGCGCAGGCCCGGCCCGGCGGACAGCGAGGCACTGGCCACGCTGCACCGGGTCTTCGGGTACGACGCCTTCCGCGGCGAGCAGGAAGCGATCATCGAGCATGTGGTGGCGGGCGGCGACGCCGTCGTCCTCATGCCGACCGGCGGCGGAAAGTCACTGTGCTACCAGATCCCCGCCCTGGTCAGACCAGGTACGGGCGTCGTGGTCTCACCGCTCATCGCCCTCATGCAGGACCAGGTGGACGCCCTGCGCGCCCTCGGCGTGAACGCCGGCTTCATCAACTCCACCCAGGACTTCGACGAGCGACGCGTGGTCGAGGCCCAGTTCCTCGCCGGTGAGCTCGACCTGCTCTACCTGGCTCCGGAACGGCTCCGCCTGGACGCCACGCTCGACCTGCTCGGCCGCGGCAAGATCGCCGTCTTCGCGATCGACGAGGCGCACTGCGTCTCCCAGTGGGGCCACGACTTCCGCCCCGACTACCTCGCCCTGTCCCTCCTCGGCGAGCGCTGGCCGGACGTCCCGCGCATCGCGCTCACGGCAACCGCCACCCGCGCGACCCACCAGGAGATCACCCAGCGGCTCCACATGCCGGCCGCCCGGCACTTCGAAGCCAGTTTCGACCGGCCCAACATCCAGTACCGCATCGTCCCCAAGGCCGACCCGAAGAAGCAGCTCCTCGCCTTCCTGCGCCAGGAACACGAGGGCGACGCGGGCATCGTCTACTGCCTCTCCCGCAAGTCCGTCGAATCCACCGCGGAATTCCTGAGCCGCAACGGCATCGAGGCCGTGCCCTACCACGCGGGCCTCGACGCCGGTATCCGCGCCGCCCACCAGTCCCGCTTCCTGCGCGAAGAAGGCCTGGTCGTGGTCGCCACCATCGCCTTCGGCATGGGCATCGACAAACCCGACGTCCGCTTCGTCGCCCACCTGGACCTGCCCAAGTCCGTCGAGGGCTACTACCAGGAGACCGGACGCGCGGGCCGGGACGGACTGCCCTCCACCGCCTGGATGGCCTACGGCCTCAACGACGTCATACAACAGCGCAAACTCATCCAGTCCGGCGAGGGCGACGAGGCCTTCCGTCGCCGTGCCCAGGCCCACCTCGACTCGATGCTCGCCCTGTGCGAGACCGCCCAGTGCCGACGAGGGCAGCTCCTGAACTACTTCGGCCAGGAACCGGACCCCGCCGGCTGCGGCAACTGCGACACCTGCCTCACCCCGCCCGAGACCTGGGACGGCACCGTCGCCGCCCAGAAAGTCCTCTCCACGGTGGTACGCCTACAGCGGGAACGCGGGCAGAAGTTCGGCGCCGTCCAGATCGTCGACATCCTCCTCGGCAAGCGCACCGGCAAGGTCATCCAGTTCGACCACGACCAGCTGTCCGTCTTCGGTATCGGCACCGATCTCGAAGAAGGCGAATGGCGGGGCGTCATCAGGCAGCTGCTCGCCCAGGGACTCCTCGCGGTCGAGGGCGAGTACGGCACCCTCGTGCTCACCGAGGCGAGCGGAGCGGTACTGCGACGGGAATGCGAGGTCCCGCTGCGCAAGGAACCGAAGAAGCCGGTGGTCCCGCGCTCCGCGTCCGCCGGCACATCCGGGTCCTCGGGCAGGAGCAAGGCGAAGGCGGCTGTGGCGGAGCTGCCCGAGAATCTGCTCCCCGCCTTCGAGGCACTGCGCGCCTGGCGTGCCGAACAGGCCCGTGAACAGGGCGTACCGGCCTATGTGATCTTCCACGACGCCACCCTGCGGGAGATCGTCAGCCGCCGGCCCGCATCGATCGCCGAGCTCGCCACCGTCGGCGGTGTCGGCGAGAAGAAGCTGATGACGTACGGCGAAGGCGTACTCGGCGTACTGGCCTCCCTGAGCGCGCCGGAACCGTCGGCGTCCCCGGCTCCCGCGACGGCGGAAGCCGGGGACGAGGACCACTGGCCCGAGACGGACATGGAGCCCGAGCCGGAGGAGGACTGGACGTAGACCCGCCCCGGACGGACCACCAAGGGCCCCGGGGCTGTCCGGCGGATCATGCCGCAGACGCGGGGTCTGGCACGCCCTCCCCCACTGCCCTAAAGGCGTGGGGGGACCCCCAGCGGCGTTGTCGTCAGTCGCCGACGTCCCCCAGCCTCCGGCCGGGAGGTGCCCCCACCGCGTCGCCCGCCGCGGCAGCGGCTGATCGGCCACGGCTCCTCCGCCTTGCATTCGGACGCACCAGACCCGCTCACCTCGGCCGATGCGTCACCCCTGCTTTCCTGCGGCTTGATCCGCCGGACAGCCCCTAGCCGAGTGCCGTGAGGCCCGGGGCGAATGTGATCAGCAGGGGCAGCAGCGGGATCAGGGCGGCCACGGTGGTCGTCAGGGCCCGTTGGCGGCGCAGCAGCCGTGGGGGTGGTTCCAGGAGCCGGTCGACGCGCTCGCCCAGCAGACGGCGGCTCGACGCGCAGGAGAGGACTCCGCGGTGCTGGTTCAGTTCGATCAGGGCCAGCGCGGTCGTGAGGTGGCCGCAGCGGCGGGATGCGATGTCGTCGGCGGCGAGTTCGACGAGCCGGTGGGTCTGGTCGCAGAAGTGGGCGAACAGCGGCACCCGGGGGAATCCCGTGGCGAGGGCGCTGGACAGGTGGAGCAGCCAGTCGTGGTGGGCGCGGGCGTGTCCCCGTTCGTGGGTGAGGACCGCGTCGAGCTGGTGGTCGGTGAGGCGGTGCAGCGCCCCTGTCGTCACCACGAGCTGCGGCGGGTGCCCGGGCATCCACCAGGCGTCCGGGTAGTCGTCCTCCAGCACCAGCATCGGCCCGCGTGCCGCGGGCAGCCCGGCCGGCAGTTCCGGCGCCCGTTCCCGCAGGTGGGCGCGGGTGCGGTCGCGGCCCCTCCGGGCCTCGACCAGTTCACGGACGAGCACCGCCGTCGTCCACGCGGCCCCGCACGCCAGCAGCACCGTGAGGGCGACCGCCCACAAGGGCGCGACGGAGAGGTCGTAGGCCGCGGTGACCGCCGGTGGCGCCGGCGCGAACACCCGGTCGCGCACGGTGTGGAAGACGGCCGCGGCGCCCAGGACCAGCGCCGCCAGGCAGCACATCAGGACGGTGGCGACCAGGCACTGCCACACCCACAGGGCGACCACCGGTTCGCGCTCCGGCCACAGCGCCTGCACCAGTGCACGCGGCGCCGGAACCGCGGCCGTCAGGGCGACGGCGGTCAGCAGGAGCAGGCAGACGGTCATGCCGCGGCTCCGTTTCCTGATCGGAGAGGTGTGCGGGTGGCGGGGCGGGTGGTGCGGAAGCTGCGCCGTTGTGCTGCTGGTCGCGTGCGCCGGTGCATCGCGCCGTGCGAGCGCCGCCGTCACGCGTGGTGCACGCTGGAGGCGCATCGCATGGCGCGCGGTGGTGGCGCATCGCATGGTGCGTGTTACGCCAGTATGACGGTGCGCGCCGGTTGAGTCAGGCGTCCACGACGATTCCGCCCGCCTCCCGCCGGGCCCCGGTCCAGGGCCGCCGTCCGCCCCTCACCCCGCCACGATCCGCCCGCTGACGTCCCCGAGCCCGACCCGGCTCCCGCCCGGCCCCGGAGCCCACGCCGACAACGTCACCACGTCACCGTCCTCGAGGTAGGTCCGCTTTCCGTCGCGGAGTTCGAGCGGGTCCTGCCCGTTCCAGGTCAGCTCCAGCAGGGAGCCGCGTTCCCCGGGCTCCGCGCCGCTCACCGTGCCGGAGCCGTACAGGTCCCCGGTGCGCAGCGAGGCGCCGTTGACGGTCAGGTGGGCGAGTTGCTGGGCGGCGGTCCAGTACATGGTGGAGAACGGCGGCTCGGACACCGTCTGCCCGTTGATCGCGATCGAGATCCGCAGGTCGTAGCCGGCGGGCTCTTCCGTCGCGTCGTCGAGGTACGGCAGCAGCGGATGCGTCCGCCGGGGCGGCGGGACCCGCGCCTCCTCCAGCGCTTCCAGGGGGGTGATCCACGCCGAGATCGAGGTGGCGAACGACTTGCCGAGGAACGGGCCGAGCGGGACGTACTCCCAGGCCTGGATGTCGCGTGCCGACCAGTCGTTGAGGAGCGTGAGCCCGAACACGTGGTCCCGGAAGTCACCCAGCGCGACCGGCTCTCCCTGCCGCGACGGCGCGCCGACGACGAAGCCCACCTCGGCCTCGATGTCCAGCCGCACGGACGGGCCGAACACCGGTTCCGGGTCCGAGGGCGCCTTGCGCTGGCCGGACGGCCGTACGACGTCCGTCCCCGACACCACGACCGTGCCCGCGCGGCCGTGGTAACCGATGGGCAGGTGCTTCCAGTTCGGGGTGAGCGGTTCGGCGGCGTCGGGGCGGAAGATGCGGCCGGCGTTCCGGGCGTGGTTCTCGGAGGCGTAGAAGTCGACGTAGTCGGCGACCTCGAAGGGCAGGTGCAGGGTCACCGCGGACAGCGGGTGGAAGAGGGGCTCCAGCGTCGCGCGGTGCGCGGGGACGCTCACCCACGCGGTCAGCGCGCGTCGTACGTCCGACCAGGTGGTGCGGCCCGCCGCCAGCAGCGGGTTGAGGGTCGGGCGGGCGAGCAGGGAGGCGTAGGGGGAGCCGAGGGCGAGGGCCGCGGCGCCGGCGTCGAGGACGTGGTCACCGAGGCGGACGCCGACCCTCCGCTCCGTGCTCCCGGAGGTCGAGAACACGCCATACGGAAGGTTGTGCGGGCCGAAGGGGTCACCCTCGGGGACCTCGAAGGGGGGCAAGGGGGGCATGGGGTGACTGCCTCGCTCTCATCCGTGTCGTGCGCGGCCCGCCCATGTGGGGACATCGTCCGGGCGGCGCACGGCGTTCCATGTGGTCGCGCCACACGTTACGGGTGAGTTGGCTGTCGTGGCAGTGTCTAAAGAGTTCGCAATGTCCGAATAGGCCTTGTCGGAGGGGGCAATTCCGGCTTAGCGTCCTTTGGGGACACGGACGGGGTGGGTCCGGTCCGTAGGGGGGACACGTGGGGGGACCCGTGGCCAGGAATGCCGTCAGCGTGCCGTTCGAGGCGGACCGCGAGGTGCCGGGCCTGATCGTCAAGTTCGGCGACTATCCGCTGCACCACGGCGGGGTCGGCGCGATACGCAGTCTGGGCCGCCTCGGCGTGCCCATGTACGCGATCACCGAGGATCCGTACACACCCGCGGCCTCCTCCCGGTATCTCAAACGGGCGTTCGTGTGGCCGACGACAGGCGCCGAGGAACCGGATCATCTCGTCGAGGGGCTGCTGCGCATCGGCCGCCGTATCGGCCGTCCGACCGTGCTGATCCCCACCGACGAGGAGGCCGCCGTCCTGATCGCCGAGCACCAGGACGCGCTCGGCGACCGTTTCCTCTTCCCACGGGTGGAGCCCGGGCTGCCGCGTCGGCTGGCCAGCAAGCAGGGACTGCACGACCTGTGCGTGGAGCACGGCGTTCCCAGTCCGGAGGCCGCCTTCCCGCAGTCGTACGACGAGATCGTCGACTTCGCGGACAAGGCGCGCTTCCCGATCGTGGCCAAGAACCGGGAGGCGTTCGTCCGGCGCAAACAACCCGCCGTCAACGGCACGACACGGATCGCCACCCGCGAGGGACTGCTCGCCCTCGCCCGTGACTGGGGCACCCGTCCGGGTGTCATCCTCCAGGAGTACCTGCCGCGGGAGGAGGCCGAGGACTGGATCGTGCACGCCTACTTCGACGCCGACTCCACTCCGCGCGCGCTGTTCACCGGGGTGAAGGTGCGTTCCTGGCCACCGCACGCGGGCATGACCGCGAACGCCTACGTCGTGGACAACCCGGAACTCGCGGACCTCGCCGCGCGTTTCATCAAACAGATCGGCTTCACCGGCGTCATCGACCTCGACCTGCGCTTCGACCGTCGCGACGGGCAGTACAAGCTGCTCGACTTCAACCCGCGCATGGGCGCCCAGTTCCGGCTCTTCGAGAGCGACACGGGCGTGGACGTGGTCCGCGCCATGCACCTGGATCTGACCGGTCGCCGCGTTCCGGAGGGGGAACAGCGCGCCGGCCACCGGTACGTCGTGGAGAACATCGACCTGCCCGCCCTCCTGGCCTACCGCCGCAGCGGCTATACGACGCCGCACGCGCCCGGGCGGCCGAGCGGAACCGAGCTGGCCTGGCTGGCGGGTGACGACCCGCTGCCGTTCGTCACGATGCTCGCGCGGTTCGTGCGCCCTGGGGCGAAGCACCTTTACCAGATGTGGCGGACCAACCGGCGCGGCTCCAGCACCTCCGGGAGGTAGGCGCCACGTTCCGGCGCGCCGGACCCGAGATTCGCCCTGACGCTCGCCGCGCCGACGTCCAGTACGGCGGCGGCACCGTCCCCGTCGAACCGGAGTCCTATCCGCGGGCGCGCCCTGCCCGGATCCGGCAGGTGCCTTCCGGCCTGGTCCTGACGCCCGGCGCTGTGACCGGTCGCCACGTCACCGTCCCTACTGACGGCGCATCATCACCGAAGCGGCGGGCGCCACTTGAGGCCGAAACGCACACTGAGTCCCAGGGGCGTGCTGTCCGTATTCTCTGATCATGGTCGCACCTTCCCCGTACTCTCTGATCGCCACCGACCTGGACGGCACGCTGCTGCGTGCCGACGACACCCTGTCGGACCGGTCGCTCGCCGCCCTGGCGCGGGCCGGCCGGGCCGGCGCCACGCACCTGGTGGTGACCGGCCGCCCCGCGCCGAGAGTGCGCCCGCTCCTCGACGACCTCGGCTGCACGGGGCTCGCGGTCTGCGGCCAGGGCGCACAGGTGTACGACGCCGGCACGCACCGTCTGCTGTGGTCGGTCACCCTGGACCGGGAACTGGCGGAGACCGCGCTCGGCAAGATCGAGGCCGAGGTCGGCCAGGTGTACGCGGCGGTCGACCAGGACGGCGTGGACGGGCTCACGCTCATCGAACCGGGCTACCTGATGCCCCACCCCACGCTGCCCGCGCTGCGCGTGGACCGGCGTGACGACCTGTGGTGCGCGCCCATCAGCAAGGTGTTGCTGCGCCACCACACCCTGTCCGACGACGAACTGGCGGCGACCGCCCGCGCGGTGGTGGGTTCACTGGCGACGGTCACCATGTCGGGGCCGGGGACGGTGGAGCTCCAGCCGTGCGGGGTGACCAAGGCGACCGGGCTGGCGCTGGCCGCCGACCACCTGGGGCTGTGCCCCGAACGGGCCATCGCCTTCGGTGACATGCCCAACGACGTTCCGATGTTCGACTGGGCGGCCTACGGAGTGGCCATGGCCAACGCTCACCCCGAGCTTCAGGCCAGGGCCGACGAGATCACCACGTCCAACGAGGACGACGGCATCGCCGTCGTCCTCGAGAGGCTCTTCGTCTGATGCGGGGCGCGCCGGTCAGTACGCGCCGTGGACGTTGTCGATCGAGCCGTACCGCGCGGCGGCGTAGTTGCAGGCGGCGGTGATGTTGGCGACCGGGTCGTAGATGTCGAAGGACGTGCCCGCCACGTGGTAGGCGTTGAACGTCGGGTCGATCACCTGGAGCAGGCCCTTGGACGGGATGCCGGCGGCCGCGTTGGAGTCCCAGAGGTTGATGGCCCGCGGGTTGCCGGACGACTCGCGGATCACGTTGCGGTAGATGCCGTTGTACGAGCCCGGGATGCCCTTCTGGGCCATGATCGCGAGCGACTCGCGGATCCAGCCGTCGAGGTTGTTCGGGTACCCGGCGGGCGTCGTCGAGGCCGTGATGGCGGTGGCGGGGGTGGCGGCGGAGGCGTCGGCCGCGCCGATGAGCGAAAGGGCGAGTACGGCGGCGCCGGTACCGACGACGGCGAGCGTGCGGGCGATGCGGGAGCGGCGGGGCTGGGCGGCAGCAGGCATGGCGAAGTTCCTCTCCGTCGCCTGCGAGGTGAGCTGTCGGGTTCGGGCTCGGGGAGTGCCCGGTCGCGTCACCCGAAGGCGTTGCGACTTCACCCCTAGCCGGTCCGGGACGGCGTCCGTCGATGACGGCGCCGCCCGGTCCGGCGACTTACCTGGGTCCCCCGCTCCTGCCGTGCGAATGAACTCGTCGATGGGTTAGGACGGGCGGCGGCAGGATTCGGCGTCCGCCCGGCGAGCGGGAACGTATGCGAGAGCACATGTCCGGAACAAGGGGTGGATTCACACAACAAACCGATTGACCTTGATCTGAGGCGTATGAGGCACTTGATCCTTTGCGGTCGCCAAGCCTCAACTGGCGCACAGGGAAAGGCGGGGGAGAGTGACTGGCGGCATGAGGGGCATAGGTGCGCGAGTGACCTACTTCACGAAACCGCAATCACGGCAAAAGGGGCATGAGGGATTAGCTGAGTGCGCCCGTGTCGCTCTGGATTTCAGAGATTGTCCCAATTGTCTTACTGAGCGGAATTAGGGCTCTGGGGTGCTAATAGGCCATTAGGGCACCATTAGTCTTTTTTGCTCCGCGGATTGACGGCCGGCCGGGCCAAGGCCGCGCGGGGCGCCACGAATTGCCGAGCGGTGACGTGGGTGCTCCTGGTCACCAGGAGAGGGTGCGTCCAGGTGGGTGACATCGGCCGGGTGATGGTTCAGGGAGTGGCGTATGCCCCGTTTCGGTACAAGAGGCTGCTGATCCTTCCAAGTCGGTAGATGTCACGTCATATCATATGATCAAAAACATACCGGTCGTGATCCGATGGCGCCCGGGGTGTAACCGTGGGCGCCATCGGTGATCGAAACCTGACCGGATACGCTGACTTGAGTGATGGCAGCGACCTATCGACAAACCGTGTAATCGCCAGTGGACACCAGCAGACAGGAGACCCTCGTGACCGTCGTCGGGCCGTTCGGGCTGAACGTGCGGGACCAGGCTCTGGAAGCCGATGTCCAGGCTGGATTGGCGGCTGTCGAGGAAGGCCTGCTAGAGGCCACCAAGAGCGAGGTCCCCTTCATCACGGAGGCCGCGCAGCACCTCGTACGGGCCGGCGGCAAGCGGTTCCGGCCGCTGCTGGTGATGCTCGCCGCGCAGTTCGGCGACCCCTACGCACCGGGTGTCGTGCCGTCGGCCGTCGGTGTCGAGCTGACCCACCTCGCCACCCTGTACCACGACGACGTCATGGACGAGGCCTCCGTGCGGCGCGGTGTGGACAGCGCCAACACCCGCTGGGGCAACTCCGTCGCCGTCCTCACCGGCGACTTCCTGTTCGCGCGCGCCTCGCAGATCCTCGCCGACCTCGGGCCCGAGGCGGTCCGCGTCCAGGCCCTCGCGTTCGAGCGGCTGGTGACCGGCCAGATCCTGGAGACGGCGGGGCCTTCCGACGGGCGCGACCCGGTCGACCACTACCTCGACGTCCTCGGCGGCAAGACGGGCTCGCTGGTGGCGGTCTCCTGCCGTTTCGGCGCGATGATGTCCGGCGCCGACGAGACGGTCGTGGACGTCCTCACCCAGTACGGCGAACGACTCGGAGTCGCCTTCCAGCTCGCCGACGACGTCCTCGACATCGCCTCCGACTCGCACGAGTCCGGCAAGACCCCGGGCACGGACCTCCGCGAGGGTGTTCCCACCCTCCCCGTGCTGCGGCTGCGGGAGCGGGCGGCCCGGCTGGGGCTGGCCGAGGACATCGCGCTGTGCGAGCTGCTGGACTCCGACCTCACGGACGACGCCCGGCACGCGCAGGCGCTCGCCGCGCTGCGGGTGAACCCGGCACTGGAGGAGGCGCGCCGGGACGCCGTCCGGTACGCCGAGGAGGCGCGGGCCGCGCTCGCACCGCTGCCCGACTGCGGCCCGAAGTCGACGCTGATCGAGCTGTGCGACGCGGTGGTGCACCGGGCCGGCTAAGCCCGGCACCCTTCGGCCTGTGCGGACCCTTCGGCCTGTGCGGACCCTTCGGCCTGTGCGGACCCTTCGGCCCGTGTGGACCCTTCGGTTCTGCCCGTGGACCGGGCCTGCCCGAGACCCGACGGCACCTGTCACCGCCTGCCACCCCCTGGGCCGCACCGGTCTCCGGCATCCCGCAGGGGGCGTCCGCACCGTTCGACCCCTACGGGTCGGTGGAGGCGTCGGCCCCCTCATGTCATACCGCAGTCGTACGCGGAGTTGGCTCCCCGGTCTGACGCCTGAACGCCTCCGATTTGGTGAGATGGAAACCACGGAAATCACCACCGCTCACCGATTCGGGTGAGAATGGCGGCTCAGGGTGGGACACGTGCGAGACGGCCGCCGCCGACGACGGAGGTAAGGCACACATGGCACCGTACGAATCCGACGACAGCGCGAGGATCGCGCAGGCCGACGACGAGCGGCGCGCCGAGCGGCGGCGCAAGGCCGCGCGGTACGTCGTACCGGCCACGGTGGTGGGGGTGGCCGCGGCCACGATCGGCCTGGTCCCGGCGCTCGCCGACTCCGGTGACCCCAACCTGCCGAAGATCAGCGCGCAGGAACTCATCGACAAGATCGCCAAGTCGGACGTGCAGCAGCTGTCCGGCACTGTGAAGATCAGCACCGACCTCGGTCTGCCCGACCTCGGCGGCCTGGAGAGCAGCCTGATGTCCGGCGCCGCCCAGCGCGGCGGCGACGGCTCCTCCGCCGACCCGACCGCCAAGCTCACCGAGCTGGCCTCTGGCACGCACACCCTGCGTGTGGCCGCCGACGGACCCGAGAGGCAGAAGGTGTCGCTGCTGGAGAGCGGCGCCGAGTACAGCCTCATCCACAACGGCACGGACGTCTGGGGCTACGACAGCAAGTCCGACGAGGTCTACCACTCCACCGTCGCGAACTCCGGCAAGGAGCGGCACGAAGCCCCGGCCACGCCCAAGGACTTCGCCGACGAGGTGCTCAAGTCGGTCGACGACACCACTTCGGTGAAGGTCGACGGCACCGCACAGGTGGCCGGCCGGGACGCCTACCGACTGGTCATCAAGCCCAAGCAGTCCGGTACGACGGTCGGCGCGATCAGCATCGCGGTGGACGCCAAGACCGGAACGCCGCTGAAGTTCACGCTCACCCCGTCGAGCGGCGGCGCGGCCGTCGTGGACGCCGGCTACACCCAGGTCAGCTTCGCGAAGCCGGCCGCGTCGACCTTCGACTTCACCCCGCCCAAGGGCGCCAAGGTCACCGAGGGCGACAAGGCCGGCAGGACCGCCGGATCCGACCGGCACGGCGACGGCGTCGAGAGCGGCAAGCCCACCG
Source organism: Streptomyces sp. NPDC006655 (assembly GCF_040703965.1). Taxonomy (NCBI): domain Bacteria; kingdom Bacillati; phylum Actinomycetota; class Actinomycetes; order Kitasatosporales; family Streptomycetaceae; genus Streptomyces; species Streptomyces sp. NPDC006655. The sequence continues at coordinate 65,532 of NZ_JBEYJU010000015.1, forward strand.
GGACGCCCCGCAAGGGTGCCCCCAAGGACCTGGGCAAGGACGGCTTCGACGTCCTCGGCAAGGGCTGGAACTCCATAGCCGTCCTCGACTCCGGCAGCAAGGGCGGCCTGCCCACGGGCTCGGGCTCCGCCTCCGGCAAGGCGGGCGACCTGAGCGGCTTCCTCGGCTCGCTCGGTGACCCGGTCTCCGGGAAGTTCGGCAAGGGCACGGTCTTCTCCACCCGGCTGATCAACGCCCTGATCACGGACAACGGCAAGGTGTACGTCGGCGCGGTGGACAAGGCGGCCCTGGTGAAGGCGGCGAACGCGGGTTAGCCGGGCGCGGCGCGGGAAGCGTACGTATCCGGTGCCGCGAGGCAGGACGAAACGAGGGAGCCGATGGACCGACCGTCCGCCACGGAGCGGGAGCCGGAGGGCCCGGGCGCGGAGGGCGGCACCGCCGAGGCCGACGTCCGGGCGAGCGGGAGCGTCATCGACACCCGCGGCCTCACGAAGCGATACCGCGGCGGACAGCTCGCCGTGGACGGTCTCGACCTGACCGTCCCGGCGGGCAGCGTCTTCGGCTTCCTCGGTCCGAACGGCTCCGGCAAGACCACCACCATCCGCATGCTGATGGGCCTGATCGCACCCACCTCGGGCACGGCCCGCGTCCTGGGCCGCCCGATGCCGGGCGCCTCCCGCGCCGTACTGCCCCAGGTCGGGGCCCTCATCGAGGGCCCGGCGCTGTACGGCTTCCTCTCGGGCCGTGACAACCTGCTCCGGTACGACGCCGCCGATCCGACAGCCGATCCGCGCACCCGGCGTGCACGCGTCGGGGCCGCGCTGGACCGGGTGGGCCTGACGGCCGCGGCGGCGAAGAAGGCGAGGGCCTACTCCCTGGGCATGAAACAGCGCCTCGGGCTCGCCGCCGCGCTGCTCCAGCCCCGCAAGCTGCTGGTCCTGGACGAGCCGACCAACGGTCTCGACCCGCAGGGCATGCGCGAGATCCGCTCGCTGGTACGGGAGCTGGCCGGGGACGGTACGACCGTCTTCCTCTCCTCCCACCTCCTCGACGAGATCGAGCAGGTCTGCACCCACGCGGCCGTGATGGCGCAGGGCCGGCTGATCACCCAGGGCGCGGTCGCCGACCTGGCGGCCGGGGCCCGCGGCCGGCTCGTGGTGACCACCCCTGACCCCGGGGAAGCGGCCCGCGTCCTCAAGGAACTGGGCGTCGCCGACGTGGTCGTGACCGAGGGCCGGGTGACCGGCGAACCGCCCGAGCGCGACCTGGCCGAGGTGAACGCGGCGCTCGTCACGGCGGGCGTCAGGGTCCGGGGCTTCCTGGTCGAACGGGCCTCGCTGGAGGATGCGTTCGTGGCGCTGACCGGGGAGGGCTTCGATGTCGCGGGCTGACGTGACGACCGTACCGGGACCGGCCGGGTCGGAACCGGCCGGGTCGGAACCGGCCGCCTCGGGTGCGGCCGTGCGGCCGAACCCGTTGTGGACCCTGGGGTTGCTGCGCAGCGAGCTGGTCACCACGCTGCGGCGCTGGCGCACCCTCGCGCTGCTGGGCGTACTGGCGGCGGTGCCGATCCTGGTCGGCATCTCCGTGAAGATCGAGACGAGTGGCGACGGCCAGGCCGGCCGGGGCGGCGGCGAAGGCCCCGCGTTCATCTCGCAGGTCACCAACAACGGCCTGTTCCTGGTGTTCACGGCGCTGGCCGCGACCCTCCCGTTCTTCCTGCCGATGGCCGTCGGGGTGGTGGCCGGCGACGCGATCGCGGGCGAGGCCAACGCGGGCACCCTGCGCTACCTGCTGGTCGCCCCCGCCGGCCGTACCCGTCTGCTGCTCGCCAAGTACACGACGACGATGGCGTTCTGCCTGCTGGCCACCCTGGTGGTGGCGGCCTCCGCCCTCGCCGTCGGCGCGCTCCTCTTCCCGCTCGGCGACCTGACGACCATCTCGGGCACCCGGATCTCCTTCGCCGAGGGCCTCGGCCGCGCCCTGCTGATCGCCCTCGTGGTCGCGGCCTCCCTGACCGGTGTCGCCGCCCTCGGGCTGTTCGTGTCCACCCTCACCAACAGCGGCATCGCGGCGATGGCGACGACGGTCGGCCTGCTCATCACCGTCCAGATCCTCGATCAGATACCCCAGCTGCACGCGCTCCAGCCGTACTTCTTCTCGCACTACTGGCTGTCCTTCGCCGACCTGGTGCGTGATCCCGTCTACTGGCACGACCTGGTCAGAAACCTGGAACTGCAGGCCCTGTACGTGGCGGTGTTCGGTTCGGCGGCCTGGGCGCGCTTCACGACGAGGGACATCACCGCGTAGCCCGCCGGTCGCTGGACGGCGCTCAGGCCTGGTCGTGGGGGAACCTGGCCGGTGGCGCCTGAGTGGCGAAGAACTCCTTGGCCCGGGCCAGCGCCCCGGCGTCGCCGAGCACGTCACCGCGCGCGCTGCCGTTGCCGAGCAGCACCCCGCCGAAGCGCATGCCCAGGTAGGCGGCCGAGTTGTTGAGCATGCCGACGTAGGGATCGGCGACCGACGGCTCCTGGTCCGCCAGCACGGCGACCCCCCACAGGGTGCGCCCCGCCAGGGTCCCCCGGAAGTCGACGCCGGGCGTGCGCAGCCAGCCCGACCAGTAGTCCAGGTAGCGCTTGGTGAGGCCGGACACCGAGTACCAGTACACCGGTGAGGCGATCACGATGTCCGTCGCGGCGAGCGTGGCGTCGAGCAGCAGGCCGGCGGCGGTGTCCGAGGGTGCGCGCACATGGTCGCTGTCGCGTCGCAGGTCCACGAAGTCCGGCAGCGGGTGCTCGGCGAGACTGACCCACTGCTGCTCGACGTCGGCGGGCAGTTGGTCGGCGGCACGGCGTGCCAGGAGCTCGGTGTTGCCGTCCGCGCGGGCGCTGCCCAGCACGAACAGGAAACGGCGCGTCATCAGTTCTCCCAGGTGAACGGCGCACGGTAAATAAAGGCGTGTGCATCTTATGTGTATGCATGAAATTCTGCCAGCCCCTCCGAGGCCCTTCCTGATGCGAGGCTGTGACGTCGTGGTGACGCGTGAGCCGAGGCGAGCGGCCAGACTGGACGGTACGCACGGGTACGACCGGACGGTGACGCCGGGGGAATGAGGGCCGATGTCCCGACTCAGCCGCGAGACGAAGCGGGAAGCTCAGCAGGACGCCGAGCCGGCGGAACCGGTCGAGGTCCGTGTCACGGGCGCTGCCGCGACCGTGGACGGCGTACCGCTGTTCCCGGCGCCCGGCGAGGAACCGCAGCAGACGGTCCTCAACCACCTGCAGCGGCTCGCCCGCGCCACCGGCCGTCCCGTCCTCGCCACCGTCCACGACGCCCGCATCGGGTTCGTCGTCCGCCTCCAGGTGAACCTGGACGGCTCCAGCAGCTTCACCGGTGACCCGGTACGGATGGCCGCGCCCGTGGAGGCGCACGCGGCCGCGCCGGCGCAGCCCGAGGCGGCGGACCGGCAGACCCGCCCGGACCGGCGGACCTGCGCGGACCGCGGGACCCCGTTTCCGCGGGCCGTCGACGCTCCCGAGGTCACCACGTCCACGGACCCGGTGGCCCTCGGCACGGTCCGGCCGCCGACCGGGGTGTTCGGCCCGCCGCCCGCCATGGAGGGGGCACCGCCCGCCGGGGGAGTGACGCCCGCCCCGGCGGGCGCACCGGCGCAGGCCGTCACCGAACTCCTGCCGGCGCCTCGCCCCGAACCCCTTCTGGCTCCCGAGGTCGTCCGTGCCCTCGACCCCGACCCCGGCCACACCCCCGCCCGCGGGTTCGACGCGGTCGCCGAGGAGGTGCTCGGGGACGAACCCGTGACCGTGACGGTGGAGGGGGCCGCGCTGCTCACCGCATCGGTGGCGCGGATCAACGAGGCCGTCAGGTCGGGCCGTATCGAGACGGCCGCCGAACTCGCCGAGCAGACCGTCGCCGAGGCCCGAGCGGCGTTCGGCGACGGCCACACCGAGGTACTGCACCTGCGCGGCCTGACCGCGTACATCGCCTACCTGGCGGGCGACCCGGAGCGCGCGTTCCACCTCTCCCTCGACGTGGCCCGGCAGCACCGGCGCGCGGGTGACGCGGAGGGGGCGTACGGCAACGTGCGCAGCGCGGCGACCGCCTGGCGCGCGGTGCGCGACCCCGAGCAGGGGCTGCGCCTCGGCCGTGACCTGATCGACCTGTGGGCGCAGCTCACCACGGAGGAGGGCCCGGCCGCCGGTGACATCGAGGAACTGGACTCGGCCCGCACCCGGATGGGCCGCCTGACGGAACGCGCCCGCCGCGCGGCGGAGAACGCCTGAGCCACGTCGGGGCCCGGCGCGCCCGGGTCAATGGACGCAGAACTCGTTGCCCTCCGGGTCGGCCATCACGGTCCACGCGCCGGCCGGCTCGGAGACGTGCCGCAGTACGGTCGCGCCCAGCCCCTCCAGCCGTGCCACCTCGTCCGACCGCCTCCCCTGCGCGGCGTGCAGGTCGATGTGGAGCCGGTTCTTGCCGGACTTCCCCTCCGGCACCCGCTGGAAGAGCAGGCGCCGCCCCAGGCCGGTCCCGCGCTGCTCGTCGTACGGGTCGTCCGGGTGCCGTACGGCGATGAGGTCGCGGAAGGACGGGCGCCCGTGGTGCTCCACGGTGGCCGCGCCGGGCAGCGCGCCCAGCTCAAGCAGGTGTTCGACGAGCGCGCTGTTGTCCTCGGTCACGTAGTGCAGCGCGGCGGCCCAGAAGTCGGCCTGCCCGTGCGGGTCGCGGGCGTCGACGACGAGCTTCCAGTGCAGGGGTGCGGGCGTCTGCGTCATGCCGCCCACTTATAGCCGACAGCCGTGGGGCTCACACCGGAGTCGCGGGAGTCTCCGCCGGCGGCGCGGTGGGCCGTGGTACGGAGGCCGCGGCGAGAGCCCGTGCGGCCCGGCGGGCGGTGCGCAGCGCGTCCCAGGTGAGCAGGGAGAGGGCGAGCCAGACCAGGGCGAAGCCGGCCCAGCGCTCCGCTGGCATCGCCTCGTGGAAGTAGAGGATGCCGCAGAGGAACTGGAAGACCGGCGCCAGGTACTGGAGCAGGCCCAGTGTGGAGAGCGGGACGCGGATCGCGGCGGCGCCGAAGCAGACCAGCGGGACGGCGGTGACGATGCCGGTGGAGGCGAGCAGGGCCGCGTGCCCGGTGCCGTCGTCGAGGAAGCTGGACTCGCCGTGGCCGGCCAGCCACAGCAGATAGCCGAGCGCGGGCAGGAACTGGATCGCGGTCTCCGCTGCGAGTGACTCGACGCCGCCGAGGTTGACCTTCTTCTTGACGAGACCGTAGGTGGCGAAGGAGAAGGCGAGGACGAGGGAGATCCACGGCGGTTGTCCGTAGCCGACGGTCAGGACGGCGACCGCGGCGAAGCCGACGCCCACGGCCGCCCACTGCGCGGGCCGCAGCCGTTCCTTCAGCAGCAGCACGCCCATGGCGATGGTGACCAGGGGGTTGATGAAGTAGCCCAGGGAGGCCTCGACGACGTGGCCGGCGTTGACGGCCCAGATGTAGACGCCCCAGTTGACGGTGATCACGGCGGCGGCCACCGCCACCAGGGCCAGCCGGCGCGGCTGCCGCAGCAGTTCGCCGGCCCAGGCCCAGCGCCGTACGAACGCCAGGGCGGCGGCGACGAAGGCCAGGGACCACACCATCCGGTGGGCGAGGATCTCCACCGACCCGGCGGGCTTGAGCAGCGGCCAGAACAGGGGGACCAGGCCCCACATCCCGTAGGCCGCGATGCCGTTCAGCAGTCCCGCCCGCTGCTCGCCCTTCGATTCACCCCTGGATGTCTCGAGGCCCTTCGCTCTCTCGGCCACCGGCCCTCCTCGTCCCCTCGTTCGGCGCACCTGGACGAAGGTAGCGCCGAGCACCCCGGTCTGTCATGGCCGTATCGGCATACGGTCATGACAGACCGGGGTGGGGTCGCGGGGCGGGTCAGCCCTTGAGCGCGGCGGCGAGGGTCTCCGAGAGCGGGGTGGTCGGGCGGCCGGCCAGCCGGGAGAGGTCACCGGAGTCGACGACCAGCTCGCCCTTGGCGATCGACTCGTCGACGCCGACCAGGATCCCCGCGAAGAACTCGGGCACGCCGGCGCCGGTGAGGATGGACTGGAGCACCTCGCCGGGCACGGAGTTGTAGACGATCTCCTTGCCGGTCTGCTCGGCGATCAGGGCCGCGTACTCGGCGAAGCTCCAGGCGGTGTCGCCGCCCAGCTCGTACGTCTGGTTCTCGTGGCCCTCTCCGGTCAGCACGGCGGCCGCGGCGGCCGCGTAGTCCGCGCGGGAGGCCGAGGAGACCCGGCCCTCACCGGCGGCCGCGACGACGGCGTTGTGCTCCAGGACCGGGGCGAGGTTCTCGGTGTAGTTCTCGTGGTACCAGCCGTTGCGCAGCAGGGTGTACGGCAGGCCGGAGGCGAGCAGCGCCTTCTCGGTGGCCCGGTGGTCGTCCACCAGGCTGGCCTTCAGGCTGCCAGGGGCGCTGGTGTACGCGAGCAGGGCCACGCCGGCCGCCTTGGCGGCGTCGATGACGACCTGGTGCTGGGCCGGGCGGCCCTTGTCGAACTCGTTGCCGGAGATCAGCAGCACCTTGTCGCCGGCGGCGAACAGGCCGTCGAAGGTCTCCGGGGCGTTGTAGTCCGCGACGGCGATCTTCACGCCCTTGGCGGCGAAGTCGGCGGCCTTGGCCTCGTCGCGCACGACGGCGGTGATCTGCTCGGCCGGGACCTTCTCCAGCAGCTGGTTCACGACGTGGCGGCCGAGATGTCCGGTGGCTCCGGTGACAACGATGCTCATGGTGTGCGATCTCCTTGTGGGGTTCCGTTGCCACTAACCCTAGGAGGTGCGCTAACCAAAAGAAAGTACCCACTTTGAAGTAAGGTACTTGCATGACCGTAAGTACCCACGTCGGCGAGGCGATGTGCCCCCACCGGCTGGTCCTGGAGCATGTCACCAGCCGCTGGGGCGTCCTGGTCCTCATCGAACTCCTCGACCGCCCGTACCGCTTCAGCGAGCTGCGCCGCGCGATCGGCCGGGTCAGCGAGAAGATGCTCACCCAGACCCTCCAGACGCTGGAACGCGACGGCCTCGTCCACCGGGACGCGCACCCCGTCATCCCGCCCCGCGTCGACTACTCCCTCACCGACCTCGGCCGCGAGGCGGCCCGGCAGGTACGGGACCTGGCCCTGTGGACCGAGCGCCGGATGGCCGACGTGGAACGCGCGCGTGAGGCGTACGACGAGGCGAAGAAGGCCTGAGCCGGAAACGCGCCGCGGGGTCCGGACGCGCCGTCCGGACCCCGCTCGCAGCCACCCGGGATCAGCCGACGACCGTCCAGGTGTCGCCGCCGGCCAGCAGCGCCGCGAGGTCGCCCTTGCCGTGCTGCTCGACCGCGGTGTCCAGCTGCTCGGACATCTGGGCGTCGTAGACGGGCCGTGTCACCGAGCGGAAGACGCCGACGGGCGTGTTGTGCAGGGTGTCGGGGTCGGCCAGCCGGGACAGCGCGAAGGCCGTGGTGGGGGACGGGGAGTGGGCGTCGTGGACGAGGATCTCGGACTCGTTGTCCGCGGTCACGTCCACCACCTTCAGGTCGCCGGTGAGGCGGTCCCGTACGACCCCGCGCGCGCCGTCCGCGCCGAAGCGGATGGGCCTGCCGTGCTCCAGGCGGATCATCGCCTCCTCGGCCGACTGCTTGTCCTTGAGTGCGTCGAAGGCGCCGTCGTTGAAGATGTTGCAGTTCTGGTAGATCTCGATCAGGGCCGTGCCCGGGTGGGCGGCGGCCGCCCGCAGCACCTCGGTCAGGTGCTTGCGGTCGGAGTCGATGGTCCGCGCGACGAAGGACGCCTCGGCGCCGATCGCCAGCGACACCGGGTTGAACGGGGCGTCCAGCGAACCCATCGGGGTCGACTTGGTGACTTTGCCGACCTCGGAGGTGGGGGAGTACTGGCCCTTCGTCAACCCGTAGATGCGGTTGTTGAAGAGGAGGATCTTCAGGTTGACGTTGCGGCGCAGCGCGTGGATGAGGTGGTTGCCGCCGATGGACAGGGCGTCACCGTCACCGGTGACCACCCACACCGACAGGTCCCGCCGGCTGGTGGCGAGTCCGGTGGCGATCGCCGGCGCCCGGCCGTGGATGGAGTGCATCCCGTAGGTGTTCATGTAGTACGGGAAGCGGGAGGAGCAGCCGATCCCCGAGACGAAGACGATGTTCTCCTTCGCCAGCCCCAGCTCCGGCATGAAGCCCTGCACGGCCGCCAGGATCGCGTAGTCACCGCAGCCCGGGCACCAGCGCACCTCCTGGTCGGACTTGAAGTCCTTCATGGACTGTCTGGCCTCGGCCTTGGGCACGAGCTGGAGCAGTCCGTCGGTGACGTCAGTCATGGATGGCCTCCTTGAGCGCCGTGGCGAGCTGCTCGGCCTTGAACGGCATGCCGTTGACCTGGTTGTACGAATGCGCGTCCACCAGGTACCTCGCCCGGATGAGGGTGGCGAGCTGACCGAGGTTCATCTCGGGGATCACCACCTTGTCGTAGGCCCTCAATACGGTGGCGAGATTCTTCGGGAACGGGTTCAGGTGACGCAGGTGCGCCTGCGCGATCGGCTCACCGGCCGTCCGCAGCCGTCGTACCGCGGCCGTGATCGGTCCGTACGTCGAACCCCAGCCCAGCACCAGCGTGCGCGCGCCGTCCGGGTCGTCGACCTCGATGTCGGGGACGGTGATGCCGTCGATCTTGGCCTGCCGGGTGCGGACCATGAAGTCGTGGTTGGCGGGGTCGTAGGAGATGTTGCCGGTGCCGTCCTGCTTCTCGATGCCGCCGATGCGGTGTTCGAGACCGGGCGTGCCGGGTACCGCCCAGGGGCGGGCGAGGGTCTGGGGGTCGCGCTTGTACGGCCAGAAGACCTCGGTGCCGTCGTCCAGGGTGTGGTTGGGTCCGCTCGCGAACCGCACCCGCAGGTCGGGCAGCTCGGTCAGTTCCGGGATCCGCCAGGGTTCGCTGCCGTTGGCCAGGTAGCCGTCCGACAGGAGCATCACGGGCGTGCGGTACGTCAGCGCGATCCGGGCCGCCTCCAGCGCCGCGTCGAAGCAGTCGGCGGGGGTGCGCGGGGCGATCACCGGGACCGGCGCCTCGCCGTTGCGGCCGTACATCGCCTGGAGCAGGTCCGCCTGCTCGGTCTTGGTGGGCAGCCCGGTGGACGGCCCGCCGCGCTGGATGTCGACGACCAGCAGCGGCAGCTCCAGGGAGACCGCGAGCCCGACCGTCTCCGCCTTCAGCGCCACCCCCGGACCGGACGTCGTCGTCACCGCGAGCGAACCGCCGAAGGCCGCCCCCAGCGCCGCGCCGATACCGGCGATCTCGTCCTCCGCCTGGAAGGTCCGCACGCCGAAGTTCTTGTGCTTGGACAGCTCGTGGAGGATGTCGGAGGCCGGGGTGATCGGGTACGACCCGAGGAACAGCGGCAGCTCCGCCTGCCTGCTCGCCGTGACCAGGCCGTAGGCCAGGGCCAGGTTCCCGGAGATGTTCCGGTAGGTGCCGACCGGGAACGCGGTCGTCGCCGGCGCGATCTCGTAGGAGACCGCGAAGTCCTCCGTCGTCTCGCCGAAGTTCCAGCCCGCGCGGAAGGCCGCCAGGTTGGCGTTCATCACCTCGGGCTTGCGGGCGAACTTCTGCTTGAGGAACTTCTCCGTGCCCTCGGTCGGCCGGTGGTACATCCATGACAAGAGGCCGAGCGCGAACATGTTCTTGCTGCGCTCGGCCTCTTTGCGGGTGAGGTCGAATTCCTTCAGTGCCTCCACGGTGAGCGTGGTCAGCGGCACCGGATGGAGGCTGTAACCGTCCAGTGAACCGTCATCCAGGGGCGAGGTGTCGTAGCCGACCTTCTGCATCGCCCGTTTGGTGAACTCGTCCGTGTTGACGATGATCTCCGCGCCGCGCGGCAGATCGCCGATGTTGGCTTTCAGCGCGGCCGGGTTCATCGCGACCAGCACGTTCGGCGCGTCACCCGGGGTGAGGATGTCGTGGTCGGCGAAGTGCAACTGGAAGGACGACACCCCGGGCAGCGTGCCTGCCGGGGCCCGGATCTCGGCCGGGAAGTTGGGGAGGGTCGAAAGGTCGTTGCCGAAGGACGCCGTCTCCGACGTGAACCGGTCGCCGGTGAGCTGCATACCGTCGCCCGAGTCCCCCGCGAACCGGATGATCACCCGGTCCAGGCGCCGGACGGACTTCACGCCGTCCGGCCTGCGCTGCTCTCCGACGACGGTTCCGTCGGCGGTTCCATCGGCCTGTTCCGTTGTCCTGCTGACCTGGCTGGTCACTGAACTGGACCTCCTTCGAGGCGGCTGCCGGGGCCTGGCCGTCCCACGGACCATCCCACCTTCAACCCTACGTCGGTTAAGGTCGCCTTCCCGTGCCCGCTCGCATGCTGAACGGCTCTTCGAGGCGACCTGTCGCCCTGACTTGTCACGATTTTCCCTCCCCCTTGCTGCCTTCCGGTGCCGACACGGTGTCCGCCCGTCAGGAGTTCAGATAGGTCAGAACGGCCAGAACGCGCCGATGGTCACCGTCGCTCTGGGAGAGGCCGAGCTTGAGGAAGATGTTGCTGACGTGCTTCTCGACGGCCCCGTCGCTGACGACCAGCTGCCGCGCGATCGCCGAGTTCGTCCGTCCCTCGGCCATCAGCCCCAGTACCTCCCGCTCCCGCGGGGTCAGCCCGGTCAGCACGTCCTGCTTGCGGCTGCGCCCGAGCAGCTGCGCCACCACCTCCGGGTCGAGCGCCGTACCGCCGTCCGCGACCCGCACCACCGCGTCGACGAACTCGCGCACCTCCGCGACCCGGTCCTTCAGGAGGTATCCCACGCCCCGGCTGGACCCGGCCAGCAGTTCCGTGGCGTAGCGCTCCTCGACGTACTGCGACAGCACCAGCACCCCGAGCCCGGGATGTGCCTTGCGCAGCTGCACGGCGGCCCGCACCCCCTCGTCGGTGTGCGTCGGCGGCATCCGGACGTCCGCCACGACGACGTCCGGCAGCGCGTCCTGCGCGTCCAGCTCGGCGATGGTCTTGACCAGTGCCTCCGCGTCTCCGACACCGGCGACGACGTCATGCCCCCGGTCGGTCAACAGCCGGGTCAGCCCCTCTCTGAGCAGCACGGAATCCTCGGCGATGACCACCCGCACCCTGTCCTCCACGATCTCGCGGCCCCCCACACCCCGTCCGGCGTACATGCCTGCCCTGTCCGAAAGTCCAGCATTCCAGCATTCGGATCGGAGCGCGTGCGGGTATGGGGAGGACGCGAGCCAAAATCAAGTGGCGACGACGAACGCGGAAGGGGGCTGTGCCCCAGGAGTACGGGGGCGCCGAGGGCAGGGGGCGGCGGGGCGGAACCGAGCCCTCAGCGCCGCCAGGGCAGCTCCGCCGTCACCCGGGTGGGCCCGCCCGCCGGAGAGTCCACCACCAGGATCCCGTCGACCGCGTCCAGCCGCTCGGCCAGCCCCGCCAGCCCCGACCCCTTGGTCGTGTCCGCGCCCCCCACCCCGTCGTCCACGACCTGCAGCATCAACCGGTCCTCGCTCCGCCACACGTCCACCGTCACGCCACTCGCGCGCGCGTGCTTGCTGACGTTCTGCAGCAGCTCGGACACCGTGAAGTACGCGATCCCCTCGATGGCCGCCGCCGGCCGCTCCGCCAGGTCGACCTCCACCCGCACCGGCACCGTGCAGCGCGAGGCGACCGAGGACAGCGCCGCGTCCAGTCCCCGGTCGGTCAGCACCGCCGGATGGATGCCCCGGGCCAGATCCCGCAGCTCCTGCAACGCGGTCTTCACCTCACCGTGCGCCTCGTCCACCATCCGCGCCGCGGCCTGCGGATCCTCCCGCACCTTCTCCTTCGCCAGCCCCAGGTCCATGGCCAGCGCCACCAGCCGCGCCTGCGCCCCGTCGTGCAGGTCCCGCTCGATGCGCCGCAGGTCGGCGGCGGCCGTGTCGACGACCACCCCCCGGTCCGACTCCAGCTCCACCACCCGCGAGGCCAGCTTCGACGGCCCCAGCAGCCCGTGCACCATCACCCGGTCCACCATCGTCAGCGCCCGTACGATCCATGGCGTGGCCAGCGTGAACAGCAGCCCCACCAGCACCGTCACGGTGATCTCGAACGGGTTGTCCACGTAGACGCTGTGATGCGCGTCGCCGTACAGCTGGATCCCGCCCTGCCCGGCGTACACCGGGAACACCCAGAACCACAGCGGATACGTCAACAGGGCCCAGCCGTACACCCAGAGGTTGAGCGCGACGACGAACGAGAACATCGACCAGGGGAACTGCAGCACCGCGTACAGCAGATGACGCCAGGACGTGCCGCTCTTCAGCACCGCGCCCGTCCAGGCGAAGAACCCCGGCTTGTGCATCCGCAACGGCTCCGGGTCCGCCACCTCCAGTCCCAGCAGCCCACGCGCGCGTGCCCGCTCCATCGCCCCGAGACCCCGGCACCCGGCGAGGGCCACCGCCAGCAGCGGGATCCCGACGAAGGTCACCAGCAGCCCGACGCCGAGGGACAGCATCGTCACGGTCCACACGAACAGCGCGACACCGACCGGAAGGCCGAGCAGCACATACCCGAACTCACGCAGGCTGCGCGCCTCGAACGGCGCCCGCAGCACGGCGGGCACCCGGCGCCGACGCTTCCCGTAGGGCTCGTAGGGCTCGTAGGGCTCGTAGGGCTCGTAGGGCTCGTAGGGCTCGTAGGGCTCGTACGGCTCGTGGCCGTACCCGCGCTCCTGCCCGTACGCGTGTCCCTGTCCGTACTCCGTGGCCATCGCCGCCGTCCCGTCCTGTCCTGTCCCAGTCACCTCGGCCCTGTCCTGCCGTACCTCCACCCTGCTGCGCCGCGGGCCGGCGGGCCATGGAGTCCGTCGGCGTCCTGGACGGGGGGTTATCCCCACCCCGACCGCTCCACGACCGGCTCGTCCGCACTACGACCGGTCGCGCCAGGGCAGCTCGGCGGTGACCGTCGTGGGGCCGCCGTCCGGCGACACGACGACGAACAGGCCGTCGACCGCGCCCAGCCGGTCCGCGAGCCCCCGCATCCCCGTGCCACGGTCCAGGCTCGCCCCGCCCCGCCCGTCGTCCCGCACCTGGATCAGCAGCCGGTCGTCGGTCCGCCACACGTCGACCGAGGCGCTGCGCGCGCCACTGTGCTTGCTGACGTTCTGCAGCAGCTCGGAGACGGTGAAGTAGGCGATGCCCTCGATCGCGGGCGCCGGTCTGGCCGGCAGATCGGCGGTCACCTGCACCGGCACCGTGCAGCGCGAGGCGACCGAGGACAGCGCCGCGTCCAGTCCCCGGTCGGTCAGCACCGCCGGGTGGATGCCCCGGGCCAGGTCCCGGAGTTCCTGGAGAGCCAGCTTCACCTCGCCGTGCGCCTCCTCGACCATCGCGGCGGCCGCGTCCGGGTCCTCCAGCAGCTTCTCCTTCGCCAGGCCGAGTCCCATCGCGAGGTTGACCAGACGGGCCTGCGCGCCGTCGTGCAGATCCCGCTCGATCCGCCGCAGATCGGCGGCCGCCGTGTCCACGACCACCCCCCGGTCGGACTCCAGTTCGGCGATCCGGCGCTCCAGTTCGTCGGACGGCGACAGCAGGCCGCAGACCATCGCCCGGTCCACGTTCGTCAACCCGCGCGCGATGAAAGGAAGCACCGGCCACAGCACGAACAGCGAGGTCAGCGTCACACAGAAGGTGAGCACGCCCCAGGGCAGCCGGATGAAGTCGTACAACAGCGTCCGCCAGCCCACCGGATCCTTGAGCGTCATCCAGAGCCGCTGCGAGCCCGCGCCGCGTTTCCCCCACGGCAGCGGCGTCGGCTCCTCCACCCGCACCCCGAGCAGCGCACGCGCGCGTGCCCGTTCCACCTTCCCCAGCTGCCGGGCGCCCAGCAGGGTGGCGGCGAGCAGCGGGATGCCGATCACCGTGAGCGTCAGGACGCCGCTCGCCCACAGCGTCGTCATCACGTAGACGAAGCCGAACAGCGACATGGGCAGGTTCAGCAGAAGGTGCGCGATCTCCTTCCAGGTGTGACCGTCGAAGGCGAAACGCACGGGCGGCAGCCGCTCGCGGTCGTCTCCGCCGTCGACGGAACCGAGGGATCGGGGTACTGGTGCGGTCATACGCGCCAGCGTGCCGTGTGCCGTCATGCCGCGCCATGGAGTTCGCCGCCCCGGTCACCCTGGGGAAAACCCCACCGATGGCCTCCCGCAACGGGTCCCACGGTGCGACGGGGCTGCTTACCGTCCCTTTATCAGGGCCTAGACTCCCGTGCGTACAGATCGTCGAATCAGGAGTTGACCGAGGTTACGCGCCGAGGTCGGGACAACGGGCCGGACCGGTCCGCTGTCCGTCGAGGGAGTGAGGGGCGGACGATGCGGGAGACGGTGGGTGGTGAGCCGACCGTGGCCGTCGCGGCGGGCTACTTCGCGTCCTACTCGGTCGTGGGGTTGCTGACAGTCGTCGGCGTGCTCTTCGTCGCCGTGGCCTTCGGGGCCGGCCGGCTGCTGCGCCCGGTGGTCCCCACCCCCGAGAAGCTCCTCACCTACGAGTGCGGCGTCGACCCCGTCGGCGAGGGCTGGGCGCACACCCAGGTCCGCTACTACGTCTACGCCTTCCTCTACGTCATCTTCGCCGTCGACTCGATCTTCCTGTTCCCCTGGGCGACGGTCTTCGCCGCCCCCGGCTACGGCGCGGCCACGCTCGTGGAGATGTTCATCTTCCTCGGCTTCCTCACCGTCGGCCTGCTGTACGCATACAAGAAGGGCGTCCTGACATGGACGTGACGCCGGAGCCCGTCCTGCTGCCGGAACCCGCTGTTCCCCCCGCGGAAGGCAGAGGGAAACTGGGCGCGCTCGCCCGCCTCGCCCCCGAGCCCATGAAGGTTGTCCTCAACTGGGGCCGCCGCTACTCGCTCTGGGTCTTCAACTTCGGCCTCGCCTGCTGCGCGATCGAGTTCATCGCCGCGTCGATGGCCCGCCACGACTTCATCCGGCTCGGCGTGATCCCCTTCGCGCCTGGCCCCCGCCAGGCCGACCTGATGGTGGTCTCGGGCACGGTCACGGACAAGATGGCCCCGGCGGTCAAGCGCCTGTACGAGCAGATGCCCGAGCCGAAGTACGTCATCTCCTTCGGCGCCTGCTCGAACTGCGGCGGCCCCTACTGGGACTCCTATTCCGTCACCAAGGGCGTTGACCAGATCATCCCGGTCGACGTCTACGTCCCGGGCTGCCCGCCCCGCCCCGAGGCCCTCCTCCAGGGCATCCTGAAACTCCAGGAGAAGATCGCGGCCGAGTCCCTCCGCGACCGCTACGGCGACCGGCGCCCCTCCGCCGCGGCCCTCCAGAGCGGCCTGGTGCGCCCACCGGCCCCGGAGACGGAGACCGGGTCGGGGACGCAGACGCAGACGGGGACGAGGACGGGGGAGGGGGACACCCGATGACCCCCACGACCGGCTGGCTGCCCACGCCCGTCGAGGAACTCTTCGGCCCGGACGCGACGGCCGAGGAGTCCTACGGGGTCCTCACGGTCGACGTCCCGCCGTCCTCCTGGCCGGCCGCCCTGGAAGTCGCCCGTACGACCCTCTCCTGCACCTACTTCGACTGGCTGAGCGCGGTCGACGAACCCGGCACCGGATTCCGCGTCTGTGCCCACGTCGTCGCCCTCGCCCCGGCCCGCCGCCTCCTGCTGCGCACGACCGTGCCGCACGCCGACCCCGAACTCCCGTCCGCCGTCGGCGTCTACGCGGGCGCCCGCTGGCACGAACGCGAGACCCACGAGATGTTCGGCGTCCGCTTCACCGGCCACCCCGGCCTCGACCACCTCCTCCTCCCGGAAACCTTCGAGGGCCACCCCCTCCGGAAGGACTTCGTCCTGGCCGCCCGGGTCGCCAAGGCCTGGCCCGGCGCCAAGGAACCGGGCGAGTCCGACCACGGCGGTCCCAAGCGCCGCCAGATGCTCCCCCCGGGCGTCCCCGACCCCAACGAGTGGGGCCCTCTGAAGGGCCAGCTCCCGCCCGCCCCCGCGCGCCCGGCCCGAACCGCCGGCACCCGTCCGCCCGCCACGGCCGGTGACCGCCCGGTACGACGCGCACGCACGGCGGCCGGGGGCTCGGCGAGTCCCCCGGCCGAGCCACCCACGACGACGGACACAACCGAGACGCCCACGACGACGGGCGCGGCCGGGCAGGCCCCGGGGACGGCCACGGCCGGGCAGACGCCGGCGACCGGCGAGACAGGGCCGACGCCGTCCGAACCCCGGTCGGCGACCACTCCACGCCGCTCCCGCACCGCGACCGGCGGGTCCGCTTCCCAGCGGGCCGAGGGCGGAGAGCAGCCGTCCACACCTGCGCGCCGCTCACGCACGGCGAGCGCCGGGTCCGCTTCCCAGCGGGCCGCGGGCGCGGCGGAGACGGCTGCGGAGCAGGTCTCTGCGGAGGAGAACTCCGGGGAGCAGGCGTCCCCGGAGCAGTCCTCCGTGGAGGAGACCGCTCCGGCGCCCGAGCGGTCCGCGGCGCCCCGGGGACCGCGCCGAGCGCGTACCGCCTCGGGTGGTTCCGCCTCGCAGCGCGCGCAGGAGGCGGCACCGTCGACGGAGCCGGCCGCCCCGCCCCGACCCGCGCGCGGCGCGGACGCGCCATGGCACCACGCCCGTCCGGCCTTCGACGAACCGGAACCCGCCGGGCGGCGCGCGACGCCGACCGAGCCCCCGGGACCGACGGTGGCTCGACCCGGAGCCGAGGAGGGCCCCGTCTCCGACGACGCGGCACCTGAGGAGCCGGATACCGCAGCCCCGGGCTCGGACGCCTCCGCAGCCGGCTCCCCTCCGGCCCCCGAAACCCCCGGCACCGAGAAACGAGCCCCCGAAAAGGCCGCTTCCGACCACGCCGGTCCCGACCACGCCGGTCCCGACCACGGCGATTCCGACCACGCCGATTCCGACCACGGCGATTCCGACCACGGCGATTCCGACCACGCCGGTCCCGACCAACCGCCCCGAGACGACCGCCCAGGAGGCTCGCAGTGAACGGCGCTCTGGACGTCGCCCTGCGACTCGTCGTCGTGTTCGTCGTCTTCCTCACCTTCCCCCTGATCGTCGGTCAGACCGAGCACAAGGTCATGGCCCATATGCAGGGCCGCCTCGGACCGATGTACGCCGGCGGCTTCCACGGCTGGGCCCAGCTGATCGCCGACGGTGTGAAATTCGCGCAGAAGGAGGACGTGGTCCCGGCGGGTGCGGACCGCCGTGTCTTCCAACTGGCGCCGGCGGTGGCTCTCCTCCCGTACCTGCTCGTGCTGCTGGCCATCCCGATCGGGCCCGGCGAGGGCGCCGTCGGTCAGGTTCTGGACGCCGGTGTGTTCTTCGTGCTGGCCGTCATGGGCGTCGGCGTCCTCGGCTCGCTCATGGCGGGCTGGGCCAGCGCCAACAAGTTCTCCCTCCTCGGCGGCCTGCGTACCGCCGCTCAGCTCCTCGCCTACGAACTCCCGATGCTGCTCGCCGCCGCCTCCGTGGCGATGGCGGCCGGCACGGTCTCCCTGCCGGGCATCGTCGGCGCCTTCCACTGGTGGTGGCTGCCCTGGCAGATCACCGGTGGGCTGGTGTTCTTCATCGCCGGCCTCGCGGAGCTCCAGCGGCCCCCGTTCGACATGCCCGTAGCCGATTCGGAGATCATCTTCGGTGCCTACACCGAGTACACCGGCCTGCGCTTCGCCCTCTTCCTGCTCGCCGAGTACGCCGGGATCGTCGTCCTGTGCGGTCTGACCACTGTCCTCTTCCTGGGCGGCTGGCACGGTCCGTGGGGCGCCGACGGTCTGGGCTGGCTGTGGACCCTGCTGAAGACGGCGCTCCTGGCCTTCGTCGTGATCTGGCTCCGCGTCACCTACCCCCGCCTGCGCGAGGACCAGCTGCAGAAGTTCTCCTGGACCCTCCTCGTCCCCCTCTCCCTCGCCCAGATCGCCCTCACCGGCATCGTCAAGGTGGTGATCTCCTAGTGGCCCCCATTCCTGGCTCCGGCCTCGCCAAGGGTCTGGCCGTCACCCTGCGCACGATGACCCGCAAGTCGGTCACCGAGCAGTACCCGGACGCGCTTCCCGACCTTCCGCCCCGCACCCGGGGCGTCATCGGCCTGTTCGAGGAGAACTGCACGGTCTGCATGCTCTGCGCCCGTGAGTGCCCCGACTGGTGCATCTACATCGACTCCCACAAGGAGACCGTCCCGCCGGCGGCCCCCGGCGGTCGTGAACGCAGCCGCAACGTCCTGGACCGCTTCGCCATCGACTTCTCCCTGTGCATGTACTGCGGTATCTGCATCGAGGTCTGCCCTTTCGACGCCCTGTTCTGGTCCCCGGAGTTCGAGTACGCGGAGACCGACATCCACGAACTCACCCACGAGCGGGACAAACTCCGCGCATGGATGTGGACGGTCCCCGCCCCGCCCGCCCTCGACGCCGGTGCGGAGGAACCGAAGGAGATCGCCGCCGCCCGCAAGACCGCCGAGAAGCTCGCCGCCGCGCAGGCGCAGGGTGCTCGAGACCCCGAGCCGGAGGAGGGGGAGTCGTGACCGCCCTCGCCCAGACACCGCACGGCTTCCTGTCCCCGACCGGCGTCGAGGTCGCCTTCCTGCTCGTCGGCCTGGTCACCTTCGGCGCCGCGCTCGTCACGGTCACCACCCGCCAGCTGGTGCACGCCGCCCTGTGGCTGGTGGTCGCGCTCGGGGGTCTCGCCGTCGAATACCTGCTGCTCACCGCCGAGTTCATCGCCTGGGTACAGGTCCTCATCTACGTGGGTTCCGTCGTCGTCCTCCTTCTCTTCGGTCTGATGCTCACCAAGGCCCCCATCGGCCGGTCCCCGGACGCCGACTCCGGGAACCGCTGGTGCGCGCTGGCCGTCGCCGTGGCCGCGGCCGCCGCCCTGGTCTGGGTGGTCGTGGACGCCTTCCGCACCACCTGGATCGACCTGGGCGGCGCCGCAGCCGGCTCGACGAAGGTCACCGGCGCGAGCCTGTTCCAGAACTGGGTCCTGCCCTTCGAGGCCCTCTCCGTCCTCCTCCTCGCGGCGCTGGTCGGGGCGATCGTCCTGTCCCGCAAGGCGAAGACGGATCCGTCCCCGCCCCCTGTGAACGGAGGGGCCGTCACGCAGAGTTCCCATCCGGTCACGGATTCCGGGATTCACCCGATCGAGCAGGAAGGCGCCCGCTGATGCACCTCGCCTATCCCGCCGTTCTCTCCGCTCTTCTCTTCTGCACCGGCCTGTACGGCGTCCTCGCGCGCCGCAACGCGATCCTGGTCCTGATGTCGGTCGAGCTGATGCTCAACGCCGTCAACCTCAACCTCGTCGCCTTCGACGTGTGGCTGAGCAAGGCGGCCCGGGACACCCTGCACTCCGGCCAGGCCCTGACGCTGTTCACCATCGCCATCGCCGCCGCCGAGATCGGCATCGGCCTGGCGATCGTCCTCGCCGTGTACCGCAACCGCGGCACCTCCGACATCGACCGGCTCCGCGACACCGCCGAGGGCCATGAGGAAGGCACGGCCGGCCCGCACGCGGACGGGACGGCCGACGAGAAGGCTGAGGCCACCGCGTGACCACGACCACCCTCGCCGTCCTCGTCCCCCTCCTGCCGTTCCTGGGCGCCGCGGCCGGTCTGCTCCTGGGGCGCACGGCCCCCGGGTTCGTCCGCCCGCTCGCGATCCTGCCGACGCTCGCTGCGCTCGCCCTCGCCTGCGCGGTCGCCGCCGACCAGGGCGGCGGCCGGGCCGTCGAGGCGCACACGCAGTTCACCCCGACCGGCTCGGTGCCGATCGAACTCGCCCTGGACGTGGACGGCTTCGCAGCCCTCGTCGCCGTCCTGGTCGCCTTCGTCGCCACCTGCGTGCAGATCTACTCGACCGGGTACCTGCGCGACGACCCGCGCTACTCGTCGTACGCCGCCCTCGTCTCCCTCTTCACCTCCGCGATGCTGCTGGTCGTCTACTCCGGCGACCTCATCGTGCTGCTGGTCGGCTGGGAAGTCATGGGCATCTGCTCCTACTTCCTCGTCGGCCACTACTGGGAGACCCCTGAGGCACGCGCCGCCTCCCTCAAGGCCTTCCTGGTCACCAAGCTCGGTGACGTGCCGTTCCTGATCGGCCTGTTCGCGCTGGCCACCGACGCCGGCTCGTTCCGCGTCACCACGGTCCTCACCACCGTCGCGGACGGCGGCCTGCACCACCCGACCCTGGTCGGCCTGCTCCTCCTGTGCGGCGTGGCGGGCAAGTCGGCGCAGTTCCCGCTGCACACCTGGCTCCCCGACGCCATGGCCGGCCCGACCCCCGTCTCCGCGCTGATCCACGCCGCGACCATGGTCGCCGCCGGTGTCTACTTCGTCGCCCGGCTCCTGCCGGTCTTCGAGGCCAGTGCGGCCGTGATGGTCGTCCTCGCCGTGATGAGCGCCGTCACGATGACCGGTTCGGCCCTCGCCGCCCTCGCCCAGGACGACATCAAGCGCGTCCTCGCCTACTCGACGATCGGCCAGCTCGGCTACATGACGGGCGCCCTCGCCGTCGGCGACCGCGGGGCCGCCGTCTTCCACCTGCTGTCCCACGGTGCCTTCAAAGCGCTCCTGTTCCTCGCGGCCGGTGTGGTCATCCACGCCGCCGGAACCAACTCGCTCGCCGTCATGTCCCGTACCTCCGGACTGCGCGACCGAATCCCGGACGCCTACTGGACGATGACCGTGGCGCTGCTCGCGCTCGCCGCGATCCCGCCCTTCAGCGGCTTCTTCTCCAAGGAGTCGGTCCTCGGCGCTGCCGAGCACGCGACGACCGGCCACGCCGAGCACGTCCCCGGCAGCGCCGGCTGGATCGTCCTCGTCGCCGGCCTGGTCACCGCGCTGCTGACCGCCGCGTACGCCACCCGGCTGTGGCTGCTGGCCTTCCGGGGCCGTGGAACCGAGGCCCCGGACCACGGCAGGCAGCCGCTGTCCATGACGGTGGTGCTGTGGGTGCTGGCCGTCCCGTCCCTGGCCTTCGGCGGGTTCGCCTACCGCTCGCTGCCCGGCTGGTTCGACGGCCGTGCCCTCACCCCGACCCTCGCCACCTCGGTCCTCGGCACCGGCCTCGCGCTGGCCGGCGGCCTCGTCACCTACGGCGCCTGGCAGCACACCCGGACGTCGGCGGCCCGGGTCCCGCTGGGCGCCGTCGCCGCGCACCCGGAGGGCGACGCCGGGCTGGTCGAGGCCGAGGCCATCGCCGCCCATGCTCCGGCGTTCGGCGACGTGGCCTACGCACCCGACCCGGCCGATCCCGGCCGGGTCCTGCTCGGCCCGCTGCACCGGCACGCCGCCGAGGGCTTCCACCTGGACGCCCTGTACGACGTCCTGTTCGTCCGCCCGATCCTGGCCGCCGCGAGCCTCGTGCAGTTCCTCGACCGCGAGGTCGTCGACACCTACATCCGTGGGGCGGGTGCTCTGCCCCGCCTGCTCGGCGCCGCCGTGCGGCGCGCCCAGACCGGCAACGTCCAGACCTACGTGAGCGCGCTGCTCGCCGGCACCGTCGTCCTGGCGGTCGCCGTCCTCCTCGTCGCCACGGGAGCGTGAGCAGGCGTGATCGATATCAGTGAATCCGTGATGCAGATCCTTCTGGCATTGATCGTCGTCGGCCCGCTCCTGGGGGCCGTCGCCGCCCTGCTGCCCGCCCCTCCCGGGCTGAAGGGGAAGTCACCCGAGCAGGCCGTGCTCCGGCACGGCGTGACCGTCACCGGTGCCGTCCTCCTCGCCGCGATCGTCCTCGCACTCGGCTTCGACCAGGACCACCCGTCGAGGATGCAGGCCACGACCGACATCAGCTGGATCCCCGCACTCGACGTGCGCATCCACCTCGGCATCGACGGCATCTCCCTCCCCCTCGTGGTCCTGACCGCGCTGCTGACCTTCCTGTGCGCGCTCTACTCGTACTTCAACCCGCCCGCGGGCCCGTCCCCGAAGGCCTTCGTCGCACTGCTGCTCGTCCTGGAGTCCGGCACCCTGGCCACCTTCGCCGTCCTCGACCTGCTGCTGTTCTTCCTCGCGTTCGAGACCGTGCTCGTCCCGATGTACTTCCTCATCGCCCGCTGGGGCGGCGAGGGACGGACCCGGGCCGCCTGGAAGTTCATCCTCTTCACCCTGCTCGGCTCCGTCGTCATGCTGCTCGGCCTGCTCCTGATCGGAATCAAGGCGGGCACGTTCGACATGGTGGCACTCGCCACTGACAACGGCCGGTCGCTGACCACGTCCGTGCAGGTCGTCGCCGTTCTGGCGATCGGGCTCGGACTCGCGGTGAAGACCCCGATGTGGCCCCTGCACAGCTGGCTGCCGGACGCTCACACCGCCGCGCCGACCGTCGGCTCGGTGATGCTGGCCGGTGTCCTGCTGAAGATGGGTACGTACGGGTTCGTCCGGATCCTGCTGCCGGTCGCGCCGGACGGCTTCCGCACCTTCGCGCCCTACCTCGCCGCCTTCGCCGTCGTCGGGATCATCTACGGGTCCCTGGCCTGCCTGAACCTGGCCAAACGGGGCGTACGGGGCGACCTCAAGCGACTGATCGCCTACTCCTCCGTCGGCCACATGGGCTTCGTCCTGCTCGGCATCGCCACCATGACCCCGACCGGCGTCAACGGCGCGTTGTTCGCGAACATCGCCCACGGCCTCATCACCGGCCTGCTGTTCTTCCTGGTCGGCGGCCTCAAGGACCGCACCGGCAGCACCGACCTCGACACCCTCTCCGCGGACACCGGTGCCGCGCTGTACGGCAGGGCGCCGCGCCTCGGCGGCCTGCTGGCGTTCGCCGCCGTCGCCTCGCTCGGACTGCCCGGACTCGCCGGGTTCTGGGGCGAGATGCTCGCCCTGTTCGGCGCGTTCGAGCCCGCCGCCGGCCTGAGCCGCCCGGCCTTCCTGACCTTCATGGCGATCGCCGCCTTCGGCACCCTGCTGACCGCCGCGTACATGCTGGCCGTGGTCCGCCGCGTCTGCATGGGCGCCACACCGCGGGACCTGCCGGAACTCGCCGACGTCCGCACGTACGAGTTCGCGGCCTGGACCCCGCTCGTCGCCCTCACCGTCGTCGCCGGACTGTGGCCCAGGGCCCTGCTCGGCCTGACCGACCCGGCCGTCCAGCAGCTCCTCGCAGGAGGCACCCGATGAGCGCCCTGGCCCAGCCCCTGGCCGCCAACCTCGTCCAGTCCGTCGACTGGCTCGCCATCGCCCCGCCGACCCTCACCGCGGTCGTCGGTCTCGCGGTCCTGGTCGCCGACCTGTTCGTGCCCGAGACCAGGAAGCCGCTCCTCGGGTGGGTGTCGGTCGCCGGACTCGCCGCGGCCGCCGCCCTGCTGCTCCCTCTCCTGGACCACGACCGCAGCACCTTCTGCGTGACCGGCGCCGCGCACGCGTGCAGCTACACCGCCGACCGGTTCACCCTGGTCGTGCAGTTCCTGGTCCTCGGCGGCGCCCTGCTCACGGCGCTGCTGTCCCTCACCACCCTGAAGGACGGCAGGAGCCGCTACCCCCAGGGCGAATTCTGGTTCCTGCTGCTCTCCTCGGCCGCCGGGGCCGCCCTGCTGCCCGCCGCACGCGACCTCGCCACCCTCGTCGTCGCCCTGGAGGTCGCCTCCCTGCCCGCCTTCGCCCTCGTCGGCATCCGCCACGGCGACAGACGGTCCTCCGAAGCGGCCCTCAAGTTCTTCCTGTCCTCGGTGACCGCCACCGCCGTCAGCCTCCTGGGCATCAGCTTCGTGTACGCCACGACCGGGAGCCTCTACCTCACCCAGGTCGCCGAACGCGTCCAGCACGTCGACGGACAACTGCACACCCTCGCCCAGACAGGTGTCGTCCTCACCCTCGTGGGCTTCGCCTTCAAGACAGCCGCGGTCCCGTTCCACTTCTGGGTGCCCGACACCTACGTCGGCGCCCCCCTCCCGATCGCCGCCTACCTGTCGGTCGTCGGCAAGGCCGTCGGTTTCTCCGGCCTGATCCTGGTCACCGTCGTCGCCTTCCCGTCGTACGCCGACATCTGGGGACCCGCGCTCGCCGTCCTGGCCGCCCTCACCATGACCGCGGGCAACGCGGCGGCCCTGCGCCAGCAGGCCACGCGCGCGTACAGCGCGGTACGACTGCTCGCCTGGTCGTCGGTGGGCCAGGCGGGCTACCTGCTGGTGCCGATCGCCGCCGCCGGATACACCGCCGACCCACGGAAGGCCGTCGGTTCCACCATCGCCTACGCCCTCATGTACGCGGCCGTGAACCTCGGTGCCTTCGCGGTGGCCGCCCTGGTCGGCCGCACCCGGCAGCTGAACCGCCTCTCCGACTACCGCGGCCTGTACGCCAGGAACCCGCTCACCGCGCTGCTCCTGGCGTTCTTCCTGCTGTGCCTGGCCGGGCTCCCGCCCGGCGTCATCGGACTGTTCGCGAAAGTCACCGTCTTCTCGACGGCCGTGGACGCGGGCCTCGGCTGGCTGGCCGTCATCATGGCCGTCAACGTGGTGATCGCCCTCTTCTACTACCTCCAGTGGGCGGCCCTGCTGTTCCGTGCCCCCGAGGGCGAACCGGCCGAGCACCCCCTCCCGGGCCCTCTCACCGCCGCGCTCGCCCTCACCGGCGCCCTCGGCATCGCACTGTCCGGGGCGCCGCAGCTGGTGCTGCGCTTCGCCGCCACAGGTCTGTTCTGACGTCCTGCGCGTGGATGGAGCCGCGCACGCGCGCGCGGGAGTCCGCGTCCGCACGCCTCCGGCCGTCCTCACCCGGACGGCTCACACGGCACACAGCGGGCACAAGGGAACTAGTGGCCACCGCCTGGCGTTGACCAGTACGGGAATGTCCACTGGACGTGACACCACGACACCAGTGGCATCGCAGACCGGAAGGCAGCAGCGCAGGCAAAGGGTTCCCCTGCCGCACGACTTGGAGGGCGTACCGTGCACCGCCGGCACAACGGGCTAAGGACCGCAGTTCTCCTCGGGGGACTGTCAGCACTCATCATCGTCATCGGCAGTTTCTTCGGCCGGACGGGTCTGATCGTCGCGGTCCTCATCGCCCTCGGCACCAACGCGTACGCGTACTGGAACAGCGACAAACTGGCGCTACGCGCGATGCGCGCCCGCCCGGTGAGCGAGTTCGAGGCCCCGGCCCTGTACCGGATGGTCCGCGAGCTCTCCACCCAGGCACGCCAGCCCATGCCCCGCCTGTACATCTCGCCCACGGAGGCGCCCAACGCCTTCGCCACCGGCCGCAACCCGCGCAACGCCGCCGTGTGCTGCACGGAAGGCATCATGCGCATCCTCGACGAGCGTGAACTGCGCGGGGTCATCGGCCATGAGCTCAGCCACGTCTACAACCGCGACATCCTCATCTCGTCGGTGGCCGGCGCACTCGCCTCCGTGATCATGTTCCTGGTCAACTTCGCCTGGCTGATCCCGGTCGGCCGTTCGGACGACGACGACGGCCCCGGTTTCCTCGGCCTGCTGCTGATCATGATCCTGGGTCCGCTCGCCGCCTCCCTCATCCAGCTCGCCATCAGCCGCTCCCGGGAGTACGAGGCGGACGCCTCCGGAGCCCAGCTCACCGGCGACCCGCTCGCCCTGGCCGGGGCGTTGCGCAAGCTGGAGGTCGGTACCAAGCAGCTTCCGCTGCCCCCGGAGCCCCGCATCGAGACCGCGAGCCACATGATGATCGCGAACCCCTTCCGGCCGGGCCAGGGACTGTCCAAGATGTTCTCGACGCACCCGCCCATGGCGGAACGGATCGCCCGGCTGGAGAAGATGGCGGGTCGCCCCCGGTGAAGACCGCCCCGAATTCCGGCTGACGGGACGGTCATTTCAACCCCGGGTCCACGCGAATGGGTTGACGCATGCGCGGCAGGCTGAGAGGCGCCCGTGGCGGACGGTCAGCGTCCCGCGAACCCCTCGTCCGTAGGTACCACCTCGCGCCCCAGTGGCATGAGCGAGATCGGGATGAGCTTCAGGTTGGCCCACCCGAACGGGATACCGATGATCGACAGGAACAGCGGGATGCTCGTGATCAGGTGTGCCAGGGCCAGCCACCACCCCGCGAAGATCACCCAGATCACGTTGCCGATGAAGGACCCGGCGCCGGCGTCGGGCCGTTCCACGGTCGTCCGCCCGAACGGCCACAGGACGTAACCGGCGATACGCAGGGACGCGATGCCGAACGGGATGGTGATGATCAGGACGAAGCAGATCAGCGCTGCGATCAGGTAGCCGAGGGCCATCCAGAAGCCGCAGAAGACGAGCCACAGGATGTTGAGCAGCAGGTTGAACACCTTCATGGTCGGTACCCTCTCCAGGTCACTCCGTCGGCATGCCTGCTGCCACAAGTATCAGCCGGTCAGGCGTCCGGACGAAAGCGCAGCGTTCTTGTAGCGTGATGGGGAACGTTCCGGGACGAAGAGTGTCGGCGGAACGTCGTCCACAGGCCGGCCCCGTTGTCAGTGCCGCCCTGCATCATGAAGCCATGACGGAGATCGAGCAGTTGCTGACACGGGTGACCGCGAAGGCCCGCAACTCCCCTCCGTGGGGCTGGCCTTCGCTGCCTGCGCCCGTCGACGCCGCCACGCTCGACCGCGCGCGGGAAGCCCTGGGCTTCCCCCTGCCGCCCCTCCTCGCCGCGCTCTACCGGCAGGTGGGCGACGGCGGCTTCGGCCCGTCCTACGGCCTGCTGCCCCTGCTGGACGCCGCACCTTCCGGCGAACCGGCCGCCGTCGCCCAGTACCTCACGAACCGTGAAAGCGGCCGCAAGGACCCGGAGTGGCCCTGGCCCGAGGGCGTGCTGCCGATATCCCACTGGGGCTGCGGCATGTACGCGTGCGTGGACTGCAGCACCCCGCAGGCCACCGTCCTGCTCTACGAGCCGAACGCCGACGACGCGGACGGTGCCTGGTTCGTGGACGCGCCCAGCCTCACCGACTGGCTGCACGTCTGGCTGGCCGGTACGGGCTGGTACGAGGAGACCGACGAAGGCACCGAGCTCGCCCCCTGGACCGACTTCCGCAGGCGCATCGCCCCGGAGCAGGCCACCTGACAGCCGACGGCACGGAGGGGCCCGGCTACCCCGACCGGAGCCACCGGCCTACCTGGCCGCCACCCACCGTCGTGCGGCGTACGCCACCGCGCCCACCGCCAGTACCGCAGCCCCCGCCGCCACCGCTCCTGGCGGCAGCGCGAAGGCGAGGGTCGCGCAGCCCAACAGGCCGACCACCGGGACCGCACGGGCGCGCGGGGCCGGGTCGAGCGTCCATGCCGAGGCGTTGGCCACCGCGTAGTACGCCAGCACACCGAAGGAGGAGAAACCGATGGCGCCCCGGACATCCGTTGTCGCCGCCACCACGGCGACCACCGCGCCGACGGCCAGCTCCGCGCGGTGCGGCACCCGGAAGCGCGGATGCACGGCGGCCAGCGCAGCGGGCAGATGGCCGTCGCGGGCCATGGCGAGCGTCGTACGCGACACCCCCAGGATCAGGGCGAGAAGCGAGCCGAGCGCGGCCACCGCGGCGCCCACCCGCACCACCGGTACCAGAGCCGGCGCCCCGGCTGCCCGCACCGCGTCGGCCAGCGGCGCCGCCGCCCGTCCGAGTCCGTCCGCGCCCAGCACCGAGAGCGCCGCCACGGCCACGCACGCGTACACGACCAGGGCGATGCCCAGGGCCAGCGGGATAGCGCGCGGGATGGTGCGGGCCGGGTCGCGCACCTCTTCACCGAGAGTCGCAATCCGTGCGTACCCGGCGAACGCGAAGAACAGCAGACCGGCTCCCTGAAGGACCCCGCCCACGCCCGACGACAGGCCGATGTCCAGGCGGCCGGCGTCCGCCTGCCCGGACGTCAGGCAGGCGACCACCACGGCGGCCAGGACCGCCAGCACCACTGCCACGATCACCCGTGTCAGCCACGCCGACTTCTGGATGCCGCCGTAGTTCACCGCGGTCAGCGCCACCACGGCCGCGACCGCCACGGCATGCGCCTGGCCGGGCCAGACGTACACGCCGACGGTCAGGGCCATCGCCGCGCAGGACGCCGTCTTCCCGACGACGAACGCCCAGCCCGCGAGGTACCCCCAGAAGGCGCCGAGCCGCTCCCTGCCGTAGATGTAGGTGCCGCCGGACTGGGGATAGCGGGCGGCGAGGCGGGCCGAGGACATGGCGTTGCAGTAGGCGACCAGAGCCGCCACGGCCAGCCCCGGCAGCAGCCCGGCCCCGGCCGCGCGGGCCGCCGGACCCAGCGCCGAGAACACACCGGCCCCGATCATCGAGCCGAGGCCGACGACCACCGCGTCGCGCACGCCCAGCGTGCGCCGCAGACCCGCGGGTGAGGAAGTCATGCGCCGCACCCTACTGATCGCCGCAACCGCCTGGCATCGCGGAAGCGTCCTGGCTATCGACAGGGCACGAACAGTCGCGCGACGGACACCTGCGGACGGCTCGGACATCCTGTCCGGAACAGCCGGCCGGGATGGAGATCACAGGGCCGGGACAGCGCGAACACAGCGCGGAAGGGCAGGTTCAGGACATGGGCATCATCAGCTGGATCATCCTGGGACTGTTGGCCGGCGCCATAGCCAAATTCCTGCTGCCGGGTCGCGATCCCGGCGGCTTCATCGGCACGACCCTCATCGGCATCGTGGGTGCGTTCCTGGGCGGCTGGATCTCGGCCCGGTGGCTTGACCACCCCTTCACCAAGGACTTCTACGACGGCACGACCTGGCTGGCGGCGATCGGCGGCTCGCTGGTGCTGTTGATCGCCTATCGACTCCTGTTCGGGAACTCGCGCGACTGAGTGCGGTGATCCCCGACGGCAGAGGAGAGGGCAGAGGAGAGGGTGGGCGCCAAGGGGCGCCCATCCTCTCGCGTGCCCCGGCCGGTCGTGTCTACCGGTAGTTCACGAACTGGACGGCGAAGTCGAAGTCCTGACCCTTCAGGAGCGCGATCACGGCCTGGAGGTCGTCACGGCTCTTCGAGCTGACGCGCAGCTCGTCGCCCTGAACCTGGGCCTTCACACCCTTGGGGCCCTCATCACGGATGATCTTCGCGACCTTCTTGGCGTTCTCCTGGGAGATGCCTTCCTCGATCGACGCGAAGATCTTGTACTCCTTGCCGGAGAGCTGCGGCTCGCCCGCGTCCAGCGCCTTCAGCGAGATGCCGCGCTTGATCAGCTTCGACTGGAAGACATCGAGGATCGCCTTGACCCGTTCCTCGGAGTTCGCCTGCATCAGGATCTTCTCGCCGGACCAGGAGATCGAGGCGTCCACGCCCTTGAAGTCGTAGCGCTGCGAGACCTCCTTGGCGGCCTGGTTGAGGGCGTTGTCGACCTCCTGCCGCTCGACCTTCGAGACGATGTCGAAACTGGAGTCGGCCATGTCCTGTGGCTCCTTGTATCGGGGGTATCGGGATGCGTTCCGGCGCGTCGCGGCGGCCGTGGGGCCCGGCGTGGAGACCGGGGCGCATCCGCACCAGCCTAGCCACCCCGCGTCCCGTGGGCGCCGATCAATCGAGTGGCGGAGCACCCCTCGGGATCGGGTATTGTTTACGTCGTTGCCAGGGAGCACCGCGGAACAGCGGTTCGACCCGGCGGCAAACCCCGGCGGTGTGCCCGAGCGGCCAAAGGGAGCAGACTGTAAATCTGCCGGCTCAGCCTTCCCAGGTTCGAATCCTGGCGCCGCCACTTCGGGGAAGACCCCTTCTGGACTGCGGAAACGCAGATCAGGAGGGGTCTTTTCGTATGACGCGGTCGTGTCCAGGGACGGCGTGACATGTTCCACACCAGGCGGCCGACCGTGCCGGTGCCGGAGGGGCACCGGTGAGGGCGCGTCACCCCGGTGAGCCCCGCGGTCCCCGATACGCGCGCCGCGCCCCGGGGCACACTGAACACATGTCCTTCCGTCGCAGAACCTGTCCGGTGTGCCACCGCGAAATCGCCGTCGTCGCGGGTCGCTTCGCACGGCACGACCCGCCCGGCGCGCGCGGCACCGGCGACCTCGTCTCCTGCACCGGCTCGCGGCGGCAAGCTCAACTCGGGGCGGCCCAGCCTTCGTTGGACGGATACCTGGTGCCGGACTTCCCGGGACAGCTGCCGCTGTTCTGAACCCCCCGAGCGGCAGCCCTCAACCGGCAGCCCTCAACAGCACGAACGGGCGGGTGGCGAGTTCAGTTCCCGGCCACCGACTTCACGGCCACCGCGACCGGCACCGACCCGCCGATCAGCTCCAGGGTCAGCCCGGCCGTCGCCGAGGTGTCCACCAACTCTGCCAGCACGGCGGCCACATCGTCGCGCGTGACCGCACCCCGGCCCGTGTGCGCCTCCAGGCGCACCAGGCCCGTGCCCGGCTCGTCCGTCAGGGCGCCGGGGCGCAGGACGGTCCAGTCCAGGGCGTCCTGCCGGGTGATGTGAGCGTCGGCCGCACCCTTGGCCCGCAGGTACACGTCGAAGACGTCGTCGCCCCTGTGCTGCGGATCCGCGCCCATCGAGGAGACCACCACGAACCGGCGTACGCCCGCGCGCACGGCCGCGTCCGCGAACAACACCGCCGCATCCTTGTCCACCGTCTCCTTGCGGGCCGTGCCGCTGCCGGGACCCGCTCCGGCCGCGAACACCGCAGCGTCCGCCCCTTCCAGGTGCGCCGCGACCTCCTCCACCGAAGCCGACTCCAGGTCGAGCAGCACCGGTTCGGCGCCGGCCGCCCGCAGGTCGTCGCCCTGCTCGGCCTTCCGGATGATCCCCGCGACCTCGTCTCCACGCGCGGAGAGCAGCCGCTCCAACCGCAACGCGATCTGACCATGACCACCAGCGATGACAATGCGCATGTTTCCGACCGTACGCCCGAAGCCCCGCATCCGCCGCACGACTTCATACGCCCCACTCGTACGCGTGGTCCTACGGAGGTGTCTCCCGCGGCAGCTCCCGGGGGATCCGAACTTGCTCCTGCGCGCGTGCCTCTTCGCGCCGCGCGCGCCCGCGCATCCGCCTACACGCCGAGGGCTCGTACCCGCGCCCCCGCCCCCGCCCACGCACCGAGACCCATGCCTGCGCCGCGTCTACCTGCCGTCCCGGTCCCGGAAGCCCGCCGCGCCGCCCCAGCAAGCGTTCTTCCATCTCCCGCCCCCAGCACGCGCGCCCCCCAGCACGCGCGCCCCCCCAGCACGCGCGCCCTCCAGGACGCCCGCCGCGCCCCCCAGAGCGCGCCCCCCTCCCCGCGCTCCCTCAGGACAACTCTCCCCGCCCCTGCCGTGGCAGTCCCAGCTCTGCGGCCACCGCCGAGTTGCAGTACTCGCGGACCGCGCTCGTGCGTGCCACCACGCGCCCCCGGTGCACCACGATCCGGCTGTAGGCGAGGGAGAGCGCGCCCGCCAGGTGGTCGCCGCGTACGGCGAGGAGCTCGGCGGGAAAGCCGGCCTCGACGCGGACCTCGGGGAGGCCGAGGGCCGCGCGGGCGGACGCGCTCACGGCGTCGTAGGCGTCCTCCGGGCGCAGACCGTGGCGGGAGGCCAGGAGGTAGGCCGCTTCGAGGGGATCGCCGCGGCCGACGGGGTTCGAGAGGTCGCGCAGGGCGCCGCTGCCGGCGGCGACCCGTACCCCGGCCGCGCGCAGCAGCCGTAGCGGAGCGGTACCGCGCCGGTCGACGGAACCGCAGCCGCCCTGGGGCAGGCACACCACGGTGACGCCCGCCGCGGCGAGTTGGTCCGCGACCCGGGCCGCCGCCTCGGCGGGCAGGCGCGTGAGCCCGGCGCACGGGCCGAGGGTCACGCCGGGGCGCATACCGCCCGCCATCGCCGCGAGCCTGGCCAGCCGGGCGGGGTCTGTCGCGTCGGTGTGCAGGTCGACCGGACAGCCGTGCTCGGAGGCCACCTCCAGTACGGCCTCCGCATAGCCCGTGGGGTCGGGGTCGAGGTCGGGGCAGCCGCCCATCACGGACGCCCCCATCTTCGCGGCGTCCCGCAGCATCGCGAGCCCGTCGGCGCCCGCGAGCCCGGTCAGCACGCGCGGCATCGCGACGGCCGTGAGCTCGGCGAGCCCGCGCAGCGAGCGGCGTGCCTGGAGGACCGCGGCCAGTGCGCCCAGCCCCTGGACGTCGCCCACGCGCACGTGCGCGCGCACCGCCGTCGCACCGTGCCCGAGCTGCAGCAGAGCCGCCTCGGTGGCGCGGCGCTGGACGTCCTCGGGCTCGTACGTGACGGGGCCGTCGTGCTCGGCGGAGAGCGCGGTGTCCGCGTGGGCGTGCGGTTCGGCCGGGGCCGGGAGGAGGAGGTAGCCGCTGAGGTCCACGCGCGTGCCGCCCGCGCGGGCGAGGCCCGACGCGAGGCTGCCGGCCGTGCCGACCGCCTCGATGCGCCCGCCGCCCAGCCGTACGTCCACGGTCCGGCCGTCGGTGAGCCGCGCGCCGCACAGGAGGAGCGCGGCCGGGTCGGAGTGGCCCGAGGAACCCGAGGAGTTGGACGACGAGGGCGGCTGCGGCTGGCTGTCGGGCATCGCGCTCCATGGAGGTCGGTCCAGGCGGGGGACTCAAGATCACGCAGAGTGAGTCGAGCCTAGGCTGACGGCGGGCGCGGGGCCGGGAGGAGCGCAATAGTCGTACCGGAGCCGTCGGACCTGCGAGGAACGGGTCGGGCACGCGCGCGTGGGGAGCGTCGGAAGGGGCCCGAGGGGCTGCCGGGAGGTGGCGGGGAGCCGTGCGGAACGGGCCGGGAAGGGCGGCGGGAAACGGATTTGGGTGAACGGCGGCCGAGCGTGTAATGTCTTCATCGCTCGCCCCAATAGCTCAGTCGGCAGAGCGTCTCCATGGTAAGGAGAAGGTCTACGGTTCGATTCCGTATTGGGGCTCTGGTGTGAGAGGTCCCGCCGTAAGGCGGGGCTGATCTCATCAAAGCGGTGTAGCTCAGTCGGTAGAGCAAGCGGCTCATAATCGCTGTGTCACCGGTTCAAGTCCGGTCACCGCTACTGACAGTAGCCGATTGCGGGGTCGGTCCTTCGATCGGCTACTCTTTCTTGCGTTGAATCAAGTCCATCCGTTCGTCTTAGGAGCACTCACGTGGCTGCCACCGACGTCCGCCCGAAGATCACGCTGGCCTGCGTGGAGTGCAAGGAGCGGAACTACATCACCAAGAAGAACCGGCGTAACAACCCGGACCGTCTTGAGATGAAGAAGCACTGCCCGCGTTGCAACGCGCACACTGCGCACCGCGAAACGCGATAACTACAGGCTCGTTCGTGAGGCCGTCCCCGGTTCGGGGGCGGCCTCACGGCGTTTCGGCAGCCGGCTTCCCGCTACTTTGTGGGGCAGCACAGCAGACATCAGGAGGTGCCGGGCCAATGGCGCTCGACCAGTCCTTCGTGGGACGGACCTACCCGCCCACCGAGCCCTACGAGGTGGGCCGGGAGAAGATCCGTGAGTTCGCCGAGGCGGTGGGCGACACCAACCCCGTGTACACGGACCCGGAAGCCGCCAAGGCGCTCGGCTATTCCGATGTGATCGCCCCGCCGACTTTCGTCTTCTCGATCACTTTCCGGGCGGCCGGACAGGTCGTCGAGGACCCGCAGCTCGGCCTGGACTACAGCCGGGTCGTGCACGGCGACCAGAAGTTCGCCTACCGGCGCCCGGTGCGCGCCGGTGACCGGCTGAGCGTCACCTCGACCATCGAGGCCGTCAAGTCGCTCGCGGGCAACGACATCATCGACATCCGCGGAGACGTCCACGACGAGACGGGCGAGCTCGTGGTGAGCGCGCTCACCAAGCTGGTGGCCCGCGCGGCGGACGCGGCAGAAGGCGAGGCGTGAGGATCCGATGACGGCGAAGATCGCGTACGAGGACGTCGAGGTCGGCACCGAACTGCCGACGCAGATTTTTCCCGTGACCCGTGCCACCCTGGTGCGCTACGCGGGCGCCTCCGGGGACTTCAACCCCATCCACTGGAACGAGAAGTTCGCCAAGGAGGTCGGGCTGCCGGACGTCATCGCGCACGGCATGTTCACCATGGCCGAGGCGATCCGCGTGGTCACCGACTGGACCGGTGACCCGGGTGCGGTAGTCGACTACGGCGTCCGTTTCACCAAGCCCGTCGTCGTCCCGAACGACGACCAGGGCGCCCTGATCGAGGTCAGCGGCAAGGTCGCGGCCAAGCTCGACGACAACACGGTGCGCGTCGACCTGACGGCGACGAGCGCCGGGCAGAAGGTGCTGGGCATGTCGCGGGCGGTCGTGCGACTCGGCTGAGAGTTGGCCGTCCGAAGCGACAGCGGTGGTCGCGGCGGGGTAAGGAGCGCTCTCCCTTGCGGGCGCTCCTTACGCAGCGTGACGCCGAGGGGGCGCCGACAGGGCCACCGCGGGCTCCTGTCGGCAGCGCAGGCGACCCCTTGACGAAGTTAGTGATTGAGTACTAACTTCGTCGCATGGTCAGGATGAGTGCTGAGGAGCGACGCGAGAGCGTCATCCGCGCGGCGATCGCCGAGTTCTCGCAGAGGGGCTACTACGGCACCTCCACCGAGGCGATCGCCAAGCGGGTCGGCGTCTCGCAGCCGTATCTCTTCCGGCTCTTCCCGGGCAAGAAGGCCATCTTCGGTGCCGCCTCGCTGCTCTGTATCGACGAGATGCGCGAGGTCTTCGAGAAGGCCGCCGAAGGGCTGTCGGGGCAGGAAGCCCTGCACGCCATGGGTGAGGCGTATGTGCAGCAGATCCAGGAGCGGCCGGAGTGGCTCCAGATGCAGATGCAGACGTACATCACCGTCGCGGCCGCGGAGGCGGAGGGGGAGCACGCGTTCGGTGAGCTGGTGCGGGCCGGCTGGACGCGGCTCTGGGAGACGGTGCACCTGCTCTCCGGGGCCGACGTCGACCGCACCACGACCTTCCTGGCCAAGGGAATGCTCATCAACACCTACACGGCCATGGGGTTTCCGGCCGAGCACCAGGTCTGGCAGGGGATGTATGAGGACGCCCCGGGTTGTCGGACGGCCGGAGAAGAGCAGGGGTGACGGAGGGGCGGTTCATGCGTCCCGTCCGGTGTTTTTTTCTGAGCCAAAAACTTAGTGAGCAATAACTAATCTGCCGTCACAGGCCACGCTCTGGGGGAGCGATGTCACAAGAGACAACACAGCGAACCGCTCAGCCGACCGAACGGCAGACCGCACGTCGCGGCGCCGTATGGGCACTCGTCATCACCGGTGTCGCCGGTTTCATGGCGTCCCTCGACAACCTCGTCGTCACCACCGCCCTGCCCTCCATCCGCAAGGACCTCGGCGGAGCCCTGGACGACCTCGAATGGACCGTGAGCGCCTACACGCTCACCTTCGCCGTCCTGCTCATGTTCGGCGCCGCCCTCGGCGACCGCTTCGGCCGGCGCCGGCTCTTCCTCGTCGGCCTCACCGTCTTCACCGGCGCCTCCGCCGCCGCGGCCCTGGCGCCCGGCATCGACTCCCTGATCGCCGCCCGCGCGGTCCAGGGTGTCGGCGCGGCCATCATGATGCCGCTCACCCTCACCCTGCTGACGGCTGCCGTACCCGAGGCCAGGCGCGGCATGGCGTACGGCATCTGGGGAGCCGTCAACGGGCTCGCGGTCGCCTCCGGGCCGCTCATCGGCGGCAGCCTCACCGAGCACGTGTCCTGGCATTGGATCTTCTGGCTGAACGTCCCGCTCGGTGTCGCCGTACTGCCGTTCGCCCGCCTCCGGCTCGCCGAGTCGTACGGCACCGGAGCCCCGCTCGACATACCCGGCACCCTGCTCGCCAGCGGCGGTCTCTTCGGGATCGTCTACGGCCTGGTGCGCGGCCCCGCCGACGGCTGGACCAGCCCCCTCGTGCTCACCGGTCTGTTCGCCGGCACCGCGCTGCTCGCCGGATTCGTGCTCTACGGCAGCCGCGCCCGAAACCCCATGCTGCCGATGCGGCTCTTCCGGTCCCGCGCCTTCTCCGGGATCAACGCGGCCAGCCTGCTGATGTTCCTCGGGATGTTCGGATCGATCTTCCTGCTCAGCCAGTACATGCAGGGCGTGCTCGGCTACTCGCCCACCGAGGCCGGTCTCAGGATGCTGCCCTGGACGGGCATGCCGATGATCGTCGCGCCCGTCGCCGGCATCCTCTCCGACCGGATCGGAGGCCGTCCGGTCGTCGCCGCCGGGCTCTTCCTGCAGGCCGCAGGCCTCGGCTACCTCGCCTCCGTGGTCACCGCGCACGCCTCCTACACGGCCCAGCTGCCCGGCCTCGTCATCAGCGGGATCGGCATGGCCCTGTACTTCGCCCCCGCCGCCAACCTGGTGATGTCCGCCGTACGCCCGCAGGAACAGGGCATCGCGTCCGGCGCCAACAACGCGCTCCGCGAGGTCGGCGGGGCACTCGGTGTCGCGGTCATGTCGTCGATCTTCTCCGCGCAGGGCGGCTACGCCGGCGCCCAGGACTTCGTGGACGGACTGCGGCCCGCCCTGGTGACCGGCTCGGCGGCCGTCGCCCTCGCCGGGGTCGCCGCACTGCTGATCCCCGGCCGGCGCCGGGCCACGCGGACCGTCGTGGAGATGGGGTCCGCGCCGGAGCCGGCGGCCGTCGGCAGCTGACGGCACGCGCGCGTGGGGGCCCCGTTCCGGCGGACGGGGCCCCCACGCGCGCGTGCGGATCGGGAAGGCGGGGCTGTCGGTGGCGTCTCGTAGTCTTGGGCCCGTGCAGGAACTCCACGACGCCCCCCTCGCCCCCCTCACCACCTTCCGGCTCGGCGGCCCCGCCACCCGGCTGGTCACCGCGGTCACCGACGCCGAGGTGATCGCCGCCGTCCGCGCCGCCGACGACACCGGGACCCCGCTGCTCGTCATCGGCGGCGGATCGAACCTGGTCATCGGCGACAAGGGCTTCGACGGCACGGCCCTGCGCATCGCCACCACCGGCTTCGAACTGCGCGGCACGACGGTGGAGCTGGCGGCCGGCGAGGTGTGGACGGACGCGGTCGCCCGCACCGTAGAGGCCGGCCTGGCCGGCGTGGAGTGCCTCGCCGGGATCCCGGGCTCGGCGGGCGCCACACCGATCCAGAACGTGGGAGCGTACGGCCAGGAGGTGTCCTCGACCATCGCCGAGGTCATCGCGTACGACCGCCGGGCCGGTGAGACCGTGACGCTCACCAATGAGGAATGCGCGTTCTCCTACCGGCACAGCCGGTTCAAGGACGACCCCGAGCGGTATGTCGTGCTGCGCGTCCGCTTCGTGCTGGAGGACGCGGACGGACTGTCGGCGCCGGTGCGGTACGCCGAAGCCGCGCGGGCGCTCGGCGTGGAGCCGGGGGACCGGGTGCCGCTGACCGAGGCCCGGGAGACCGTGCTGAAGCTGCGTGCGGGGAAGGGCATGGTGCTGGACCCCGAGGACCACGACACCTGGTCCGCCGGGTCCTTCTTCACCAACCCCATCCTCACGGACGCTCAGTTCGCCGACTTCCACGCGCGCGTGCGGGAGCGGCTGGGCGAAGAGGTCGAGCCGCCGGCCTACCCGGCGGGCGAGGGACGCACCAAGACCTCGGCGGCATGGCTGATCGACAAGGCCGGGTTCGGCAAGGGATACGGCAGCGGAGCGGCCCGGATCTCCACCAAGCACACGCTGGCGCTGACCAACCGCGGCGGCGCGACGACCGAGGATCTGCTGGAGCTGGCGCGCGAGGTCGTCGCGGGCGTCCACCAGGCCTTCGGAGTGACCCTCGTCAACGAGCCGGTGACCGTCGGCGTCAGCCTCTAGAGGCACCCCGGCGGCCCGCGGCCCTCGTCGAGGCCGCCGTGCCGGCCCGAGCAGCCGGCTGGGGCCCGCGGCAGAAGGGCGTGATCCAGGGGCCCGCGGCAGAAAAGGGCGTGATCCAGGGACGCGCGGCACTCGTGGCGGCACTGCCCGGGGCGAAGCAGCCGTCCGGCGGCGGGCACCCCGTCGAGGTACCGGTCCGCTTCACGGCGTACCCGCCGTGCGCCCACTTCCGAAGGCCCTGGTGAAAGGCCCGGGAGGCCCACCGCGGGATCAGTTCGGCGGGGCGGTCAGCCAGGCGTCGATGCCCGTCAGCAGCTCCGCCTTCATGGCCTCGGGCGCCGCCGAGCCCCGTACCGACTGCCGGGCCAGCTCCGCCAGCTCCGCGTCCGTGAAACCGTGGTGCACGCGCGCGATGTCGTACTGGGCCGCCAGCCGGGAGCCGAACAGCAGGGGGTCGTCGGCGCCCAGGGCCATCGGGACGCCTGCCTCGAAGAGGGTCCGCAGCGGGACGTCCTCGGGCTTCTCGTAGACGCCCAGGGCCACGTTGGAGGCCGGGCACACCTCGCAGGTGATCTCCCGGTCCGCCAGGCGCTTGAGCAGCCGCGGATCCTCCGCCGCCCGCACGCCGTGCCCGATCCGGGACGCGTGCAGGTCGTCCAGGCAGTCCCGGACCGACGCGGGGCCCGTCAGCTCCCCGCCGTGCGGAGCCGCCAGCAGGCCGCCCTCGCGTGCGATGTGGAACGCCCGGTCGAAGTCCCGGGCCATGCCCCGCCGCTCGTCGTTCGAGAGACCGAAGCCGACCACACCGCGGTCCGCGTACCGCACCGCGAGGCGGGCCAGCGTGCGCGCGTCCAGGGGGTGCTTCATACGGTTCGCGGCGACCAGGACGCGCATGCCGAGCCCGGTCTCCCGGGACGTCGTCTCCACCGCGTCCAGGATGATCTCCAGGGCCGGGATGAGACCGCCCAGGCGCGGGGCGTACGACGTCGGGTCCACCTGGATCTCCAGCCAGCCCGAGCCGTCCCGCAGGTCCTCCTCGGCGGCCTCCCGCACGAGACGCCGGATGTCGTCGGGCTCTCTGAGGCAGGAGCGAGCGGCGTCGTACAGCCGCTGGAAACGGAACCAGCCGCGTTCGTCGGTGGCCCGCAGCCTCGGTGGTTCGCCGCTGGTCAGAGCATCGGTGAGCGCCTCGGGGAGGCGTACGCCGTACTTGTCGGCCAGTTCCAGGACGGTGCCCGGCCGCATCGAACCGGTGAAGTGCAGATGCAGGTGAGCCTTGGGCAGCTCAGAGACATCACGTACGTGCTCCATTCCAGGATCCTGCCGTACGCACCCGCCGTACCGGTAGCCGATTGCCCTTTAGTGGCCTTGCTCGCACACGAGAACGGGCCGCCTCCCCGGTGGGAGACGGCCCGCGCGCGCGTGGAGCGTGAAAGGACGTCAGTCCTTCGCCTCGGCCAGCAGCTTCTGCATCCGGCTCACGCCCTCGGCGAGGTCCTCGTCCCCGAGCGCGTACGACAGCCGCAGATAGCCGGGCGTGCCGAAGGCCTCGCCGGGTACGACCGCGACCTCGGCCTCCTCCAGGATCAGCTCGGCCAGCTCCACCGAGGAGGCCGGGCGCCGGCCGCGGATCTCCTTGCCGAGCAGGGCCTTGACCGACGGGTACGCGTAGAAGGCGCCCTCGGGCTCCGGGCACAGGACGCCGTCGATCTCGTTGAGCATCCGGACGATCGTCCTGCGGCGCCGGTCGAAGGCCTCGCGCATCTTCGCGACCGCGTCCAGGTCGCCGGAGACGGCGGCCAGGGCGGCGGCCTGCGCCACGTTGGACACGTTCGAGGTGGCGTGCGACTGGAGGTTCGTGGCCGCCTTGACGACGTCCTTGGGGCCGATGAGCCAGCCGACCCGCCAGCCGGTCATGGCGTACGTCTTGGCGACACCGTTGACGACGATGCACTTGTCGCGCAGCTCGGGCAGGATCGCCGGCAGCGAGGTGAACTTCGCGTCGCCGTAGACCAGGTGCTCGTAGATCTCGTCGGTGAGGACCCACAGGCCGTGCTCGACGGCCCAGCGGCCGATCGCCTCGGTCTCGGCCTCGCTGTAGACCGCGCCGGTCGGGTTCGACGGGGAGACGAACAGCACGACCTTCGTCTTCTCGGTGCGGGCCGCCTCCAGCTGCTCGACGGAGACCCGGTAGCCGGTGGTCTCGTCGGCGACGACCTCCACCGGGACACCGCCGGCGAGACGGATGGACTCCGGGTACGTCGTCCAGTACGGGGCGGGCACGATGACCTCGTCGCCCGGGTCGAGGATCGCGGCGAATGCCTCGTAGATGGCCTGCTTGCCGCCGTTGGTGACCAGGACCTGGGAGGCGTCGACCTCGTAGCCGGAGTCGCGCAGCGTCTTCGCGGCGATGGCGGCCTTCAGCTCGGGCAGACCGCCGGCCGGGGTGTACCGGTGGTACTTCGGGTTCTTGCAGGCCTCGATCGCGGCGTCGACGATGTAGTCCGGGGTCGGGAAGTCGGGCTCACCGGCGCCGAAGCCGATCACCGGGCGCCCGGCGGCCTTCAGGGCCTTGGCCTTGGCGTCCACGGCGAGGGTGGCGGACTCGGAGATCGCGCCGACTCGGGCGGAGACCCGGCGCTCGGTGGGAGGGGTTGCAGCGCTCATGCACCCATCGTTTCAGACCGGAAACCTGCCCGGCACGCCGGTTTCACAGACTGAACAGCTTCGGGCCGAACCATGAACAAGCGTGCGGATCCGGCCCCCGGCCAGGACGATCTTCGGTGCGACTGCCCCGGACTGGCGCTTTCTGTTCGACGCGGCGCCATGGAGCACGTACACTCTCACCTCGTTGGCCTTCAGCAGCCGCGGCCGCGACGGTGCACACACCGAGCACCCGTCCGGATGCGGTACGTTGGGGGACACCAAAGGGTCGTAGCTCAATTGGTAGAGCACCGGTCTCCAAAACCGGCGGTTGGGGGTTCAAGTCCCTCCGGCCCTGCTACACACACCGCCAGGATGTGTGCGCATGTACGTACAAGCATTGCACCGCCGTGCGGCTCTGGAACCGGGCGCGGCACGGCCACGACCCGGGATCAGGTGAGGACGAATGACGGACGCCGTGGGCTCCATCGACACTCCTGATGCCGATGAGGTGCCCGAGTCCAAGAAGAAGGCCCGCAAGGGCGGCAAGCGTGCCAAGAAGGGCCCGCTGAAGCGCCTCGCCACCTTCTACCGCCAGATCATCGCGGAACTCCGCAAGGTCGTCTGGCCGACTCGCAACCAGTTGACGTCGTACACCACCGTGGTGATCTTCTTCGTCGCCATCATGATCGCTCTGGTGACCGTGATTGACTATGGACTCAACCACGCTGCCAAGTACGTCTTCGGCTGAGCACAGAGCGAAGGGCGCCGTGGTAGCGGCGCCCGTTTTCGCATGTTCCACCCCTATGTATCCAGGAAGAAGCAGCCATCGTGTCTGACCCGAACCTGAACGACGCCGTCGAGCCCGCCGAGACCGTCGACGACGAGCTGGACATCGTCGAGGGCGCGGACGAGCAGGACGAGTTCGAGGCTGCCGAGGCCGCACTGGGGGAGCCGGCCGAGGAGACCGCGGTCCACGTCGAGGACGAGGAAGCGGACGAGGCCGACGAGACGGACGACGACGCCGACGAGGCCGAAGAGGCCGCCGACGAGGTCGAAGAGGCCGAGGAAGAGCCTGCCGAGCCGGTCGACCCCGTCGCCGCCCTGCGCGAGGAGCTGCGCACGCTGCCCGGCGAGTGGTACGTCATCCACACCTACGCCGGCTACGAGAACCGCGTGAAGACCAACCTGGAGCAGCGCGCCGTCTCGCTGAACGTCGAGGACTACATCTTCCAGGCCGAGGTGCCGCAGGAGGAGGTCGTCCAGATCAAGAACGGCGACCGCAAGACGATCAAGCAGAACAAGCTGCCCGGTTACGTCCTCGTCCGCATGGACCTGACCAACGAGTCCTGGGGCGTCGTCCGCAACACCCCCGGTGTCACCGGCTTCGTCGGCAACGCCTACGACCCCTACCCGCTGACCCTGGACGAGATCGTCAAGATGCTCGCTCCCGAGGCCGAGGAGAAGGCGGCCCGCGAGGCCGCCGAGGCCGAGGGCAAGCCGGCGCCGCAGCGCAAGGTCGAGGTCCAGGTGCTGGACTTCGAGGTGGGTGACTCGGTCACCGTCACGGACGGCCCGTTCGCCACCCTCCAGGCCACCATCAACGAGATCAACCCCGACTCCAAGAAGGTCAAGGGCCTGGTGGAGATCTTCGGGCGCGAGACGCCGGTGGAGCTGTCGTTCGACCAGATCCAGAAGAACTAGCTCCTTCCGGCCTCTTCCGGACGTCCCGCTCGCGAGCGGGACGTAAAGCTTCCGAGCAGGTCAGGCACGTGCCTGACCTGCTCGGTTTTTAGCCGCGCATCTATACCCGTTATCGTTGTGCGGTATGCCTGCAACCGGGTGGTCCCCGGATGCGGGCAGGACCCGAAATGAAAGGACCCGGAGAGCTATGCCTCCCAAGAAGAAGAAGGTCACGGGGCTCATCAAGCTCCAGATCAACGCCGGTGCGGCGAACCCGGCCCCGCCGGTCGGTCCTGCGCTCGGCCAGCACGGCGTCAACATCATGGAGTTCTGCAAGGCCTACAACGCCGCGACCGAGTCGCAGCGTGGCTGGGTCATCCCGGTGGAGATCACGGTCTACGAGGACCGTTCGTTCACCTTCATCACCAAGACCCCGCCGGCCGCGAAGATGATCCTCAAGGCCGCTGGTGTCGAGAAGGGCTCCGGCGAGCCCCACAAGACCAAGGTCGCCAAGATCACCCAGGAGCAGGTCCGCGAGATCGCGCAGACCAAGCTTCCCGACCTGAACGCCAACGACCTGGACGCCGCGTCGAAGATCATCGCCGGCACCGCCCGCTCCATGGGCATCACGGTCGAGGGCTGATCCCCACCTTCGTAGAACCACCGTGGTAGGGCCTGCTCGGCCCGTACACCACGACTCCTTCCAAGAACAAACAGGAGCAGTTGTGAGCAAGCGCAGCAAGGCCCTTCGCGCTGCGGACGAGAAGATCGACCGGGCGAAGCTGTACGCCCCGCTCGAGGCCGTCCGTCTCGCCAAGGAGACCTCCACGACCAAGTTCGACGGCACCGTCGAGGTCGCCTTCCGCCTGGGTGTCGACCCGCGCAAGGCCGACCAGATGGTCCGTGGCACCGTGAACCTCCCGCACGGCACCGGCAAGACCGCCCGGGTCCTGGTCTTCGCGACCGGTGACCGTGCCGAGGCCGCGCGTGCCGCGGGCGCCGACATCGTCGGCGCCGACGAGCTGATCGACGAGGTGGCGAAGGGGCGTCTGGACTTCGACGCCGTCGTCGCCACCCCGGACCTCATGGGCAAGGTCGGCCGTCTCGGCCGCGTCCTCGGCCCGCGTGGTCTGATGCCGAACCCGAAGACCGGCACCGTCACCCCGGACACCGCCAAGGCGGTGACCGACATCAAGGGCGGCAAGATCGAGTTCCGCGTCGACAAGCACTCGAACCTGCACTTCATCATCGGCAAGACGTCCTTCGAGGACGACAAGCTGGTGGAGAACTACGGCGCCG
This sequence comes from Streptomyces sp. NPDC006655, assembly GCF_040703965.1. Lineage (NCBI taxonomy): Bacteria > Bacillati > Actinomycetota > Actinomycetes > Kitasatosporales > Streptomycetaceae > Streptomyces > Streptomyces sp. NPDC006655. The sequence goes on from NZ_JBEYJU010000015.1 coordinate 108,888, forward strand.
CGCTGGAGGAGATCCTCCGTCTGAAGCCGTCCGCCGCCAAGGGTCGCTACATCAAGAAGGCCGCGGTCAGCACCACCATGGGCCCCGGCATCCCGGTCGACCCGAACCGCACCCGCAACCTCCTCGTCGAGGAGGACCCGGCCGCCGTCTGAGCCCCGCGCTCGGTCCGGCAGCCGCGTCAGGGACGCGCAGCCACCAGGACGGGCCCCGCAATCCGAAAGGGTTGCGGGGCCCGTCCTGCTTCGTCACGAACCCATTCCCCGTCCTTCGTCGGCCTGGTGCCCGGGGACTCAGCAGGCCGCTGCGCGGGCTGCCCCCCCGTGGGGCGCTTCGTCGACTTTCGGCGCGGTGTCGGTGGGCTGGGTTAGCGTCGGGGGTGCGGGACTCGTATGGGGGTGGGGCGGGATGACCAGCAGGGGTGGGCGCCGGGCGGCCCTGGCGATCATGGTGGCGACCGTGCTGACCGGGTCGGCCGCCTGCACCTCCTCGTCCGGCACGCCCGCGAAGGGCGCCAGGAGCGCATCCGCGCCCCAGGCCCGCCCGACCGCCGCCCTGCGCGCCGCCGAACGCGCCACACGCCGGGCCGGCTCCGCCCGGGTCCGCTCCACCACCGCCCTGGGCACCCTGATGTCCACCAGGGCCGAGGGCGCCCTCGGCTGGACCGACGGAACCACCGGCACCCTCACCATCACCTACACCGGCGGCAGCACGGCCGACCTGATGCGCGGCCTCGACTCCGGCTCCCTGGAGACCCGCTACCTCCGGGACGCCTACTACGCCAAGGTCGGCGAGCGGTTCGCCCGGCAGCTCGGCGGCAGACACTGGATCAAGTACACGTACGACTATCTCGCCACCCTGGGCGGCGGCTCCGGCGCCATGTTGACGGACGCCATGCGCAACACCACGCCCAACCGGCCGGTACGCCTGCTGCTCGCCTCCGCCGACGCGCACGAGGTCGGCGTGGAGAAGGTCGCCGGCACCGCCACCACCCACTACTCGGGCACGGTGCACGCCTCCGACCTGGCCGCCGACAGCGGCCTGCGCGGACAGCTCACCCGGGCCGGGGTCACCGCCGAGACCGTCGACCTCTGGATCGACGCCAAGGGCCTGCTGGTCAAGAAGACCGAGAAGGCCGACACGGCGAGCGGCGCGATGAACCAGACCGCCTACTACGGCGACTACGGGGTGAAGGTCAGCGCCGAGCAGCCCCCGGCCGGCGACACCGAGGACTTCCGGACCCTCCTGAAGAAGCGGGGAGTCGGCGGGCCGACCTCCTGAGGGCGGTCGCACCGAGCGTGGTCGTACGGAGGCGATTTGCTTGACACTGCACCGATCCCGTACGCTCCTCCAGAAGCCAAAGACCGCTGGTCGTTGCCGTGCGCTCGTCAGAGCATGCGGTGGCCGAAGGATCCGCTGAACCGCGGACGACCCGCGCAGGTGACTGTGGACATGCTCCCGGAACACGCGCTCGCGTGTGTGCCCGGTCGAGCTACGCCCCGTGCGCCTGCGCCGGGGCGTTTCGTTTTCCCCAGCCCCTTCTGAGCGGTCCTCATCACCCGGAAGGAGGCCGACGCTCTATGGCAAGGCCCGACAAGGCTGCCGCGGTAGCCGAGCTGACGGAGCAGTTCCGCAGCTCGAACGCCGCCGTGCTGACCGAGTACCGGGGTCTCACCGTGGCGCAGCTCAAGAACCTGCGCCGCTCGCTCGGTGAGAACGCCCAGTACGCCGTGGTGAAGAACACGCTGACCAAGATTGCGGCCAACGAGGCCGGGATCACGACGCTCGACGACCTGTTCAACGGTCCGACGGCGGTCGCCTTCGTCACCGGTGACCCGGTGGAGTCGGCGAAGGGTCTTCGTGACTTCGCCAAGGACAACCCGAACCTCGTCATCAAGGGCGGTGTCCTTGACGGCAAGGCGCTGTCCGCCGACGAGATCAAGAAGCTTGCGGACCTCGAGTCCCGCGAGGTTCTGCTCGCCAAGCTGGCGGGCGCCCTGAAGGGCAAGCAGACGCAGGCTGCTCAGGTCTTCCAGGCGCTCCCGTCGAAGCTCGTCCGCACCGTGGACGCGCTTCGCGCCAAGCAGGACGAGCAGGGCGGTGCCGAGTAACTCGGCTCGCATCATGACCGCCGCCTGAAGCCGGTCGCCTCACGGCGGCTCGCCCGAAGCAGCGGTCGTAGCGGGCCGAACGTACGCCCGCCAGACATGTACATCCGGCACCAGCCGAAATTAGTGGAAGGAAAGCCATCGTGGCTCTCACCCAGGACGAACTGCTCGCCGAGTTCGAGGGCATGACCCTCATCCAGCTCTCCGAGTTCGTGAAGGCGTTCGAGGAGAAGTTCGACGTCACCGCCGCCGCCGCGGTTGCCGTCGCGGGTCCGGCCGGTCCGGCCGCCCCGGCCGAGGCCGCCGAGGAGCAGGACGAGTTCGACGTCATCCTCACCGGCGCCGGCGACAAGAAGATCCAGGTCATCAAGGTCGTGCGTGAGCTGACCTCGCTCGGCCTGAAGGAGGCCAAGGACCTGGTGGACGGCGCCCCGAAGCCCGTCCTCGAGAAGGTCGCCAAGGAGGCCGCGGAGAAGGCCGCCGAGTCCCTCAAGGCCGCCGGCGCCTCCGTCGAGGTCAAGTAACACCTCCGAGGTCGTGCAGACCTCTGTGTGCTGAAACACCCCCTCGGGGGCTGTAACGCACGGACCGCGAAGAGCGATCATCCATCTGGGTGGTCGCTCTTCGGCGTTCCCGGGAGGCCGACCGCGGTTGCCTTGCACCCGCCACGGCGGGAGGTATGGTGATCTTCGTCGTGTCTCCGGCGCGCCGGGTTTGCGCAGCGGGGCCTTGACGAACCGCACGCAGCGCGCAATTCTCAGGACGCGTCGCCAGAACGGTCCGAATCCGAGGCATGGATCGGCGACGAAGAGGGCAGTATCAACGTGCGTTGAGGGCAGGCATGACGCAGGCGTTGACGATGAAGAGGGTCTCAGAAAATGGAGACTGGACATCAGTGTGCCGAGTGGCTACACTGACCCTTTGCGCTGCCTGTTAGCTGTCCCCTGCCCGTCACCAGGGGTCTACCCTCACCCGAACGCCGACGACCGATCCCCTTTGAACTGGGGTTTCTGTCTCTGCGTCCAGGAAGGGACCGGGGAGCGCGTAGTGAGTCCGAGCCCTCGGAAGGACCCCCTCTTGGCCGCCTCGCGCACTGCCTCGAACGCGAATATGAACAACGGCGCCAGCACCGCCCCGCTGCGCATCTCCTTTGCAAAGATCAAGGAGCCTCTCGAGGTTCCCAACCTGCTCGCGCTGCAGACCGAGAGCTTCGACTGGCTGCTCGGCAACACCGCCTGGCAGAGTCGGGTCGAGGAGGCTCTGGAGTCCGGTCAGGACGTCCCCACCAAGTCCGGTCTGGAGGAGATCTTCGAGGAGATCTCCCCGATCGAGGACTTCTCCGGGTCGATGTCGCTGACGTTCCGCGACCACCGCTTCGAGCCGCCGAAGAACAGCATCGACGAGTGCAAGGAGCGCGACTTCACGTACGCCGCCCCGCTCTTCGTCACGGCCGAGTTCACCAACAACGAGACCGGTGAGATCAAGTCCCAGACGGTCTTCATGGGCGACTTCCCGCTCATGACGAACAAGGGCACCTTCGTCATCAACGGCACCGAGCGTGTCGTGGTGTCGCAGCTGGTCCGTTCGCCCGGTGTCTACTTCGACTCCTCCATCGACAAGACGTCCGACAAGGACATCTTCTCCGCCAAGATCATCCCGTCCCGGGGTGCCTGGCTGGAGATGGAGATCGACAAGCGCGACATGGTCGGTGTCCGCATCGACCGCAAGCGCAAGCAGTCGGTCACCGTGCTGCTCAAGGCTCTCGGGTGGACCACCGAGCAGATCCTCGAGGAGTTCGGCGAGTACGAGTCCATGCGCGCCACCCTGGAGAAGGACCACACCCAGGGCCAGGACGACGCGCTGCTCGACATCTACCGCAAGCTGCGTCCGGGCGAGCCCCCCACGCGTGAGGCCGCGCAGACGCTCCTGGAGAACCTGTACTTCAACCCCAAGCGCTACGACCTCGCCAAGGTCGGCCGCTACAAGGTCAACAAGAAGCTGGGTGCGGAGGCTCCGCTCGACGCGGGCGTCCTGACCGTCGAGGACGTCATCTCGACGATCAAGTACCTGGTGAAGCTGCACGCCGGTGAGACCGAGACGGCCGCGGACAACGGCCAGACGATCGTCGTCGAGACCGACGACATCGACCACTTCGGCAACCGTCGTCTGCGCAGCGTCGGCGAGCTCATCCAGAACCAGGTCCGCACCGGTCTGGCCCGTATGGAGCGCGTCGTCCGCGAGCGCATGACCACCCAGGACGTCGAGGCGATCACGCCCCAGACCCTGATCAACATCCGGCCGGTCGTCGCCTCCATCAAGGAGTTCTTCGGCACCAGCCAGCTGTCCCAGTTCATGGACCAGAACAACCCGCTGTCGGGTCTCACCCACAAGCGCCGTCTGTCGGCCCTTGGCCCGGGTGGTCTCTCCCGTGAGCGGGCCGGCTTCGAGGTCCGTGACGTGCACCCGTCGCACTACGGCCGCATGTGCCCGATCGAGACCCCCGAAGGCCCGAACATCGGCCTGATCGGCTCGCTCGCCTCCTACGGCCGGGTCAACGCGTTCGGCTTCGTCGAGACCCCGTACCGCAAGGTCGTCGACGGCCAGGTCACCGACGAGGTGGACTACCTGACCGCCGACGAGGAGGACCGCTTCGTCATCGCGCAGGCCAACGCCGGCCTGACCGACGACCTGCGCTTCGCCGAGGGCCGCGTCCTCGTCCGCCGCCGTGGCGGCGAGGTCGACTACGTCGCCGGTGACGACGTGGACTACATGGACGTCTCGCCGCGCCAGATGGTGTCGGTCGCGACCGCCATGATCCCCTTCCTCGAGCACGACGACGCCAACCGTGCCCTCATGGGCGCGAACATGATGCGCCAGGCCGTGCCGCTGATCAAGAGCGAGGCCCCGCTCGTCGGCACCGGCATGGAGTACCGCTCCGCCGTCGACGCCGGTGACGTGGTCAAGGCCGAGAAGGACGGTGTGGTCCAGGAGGTCTCCGCGGACTACATCACCACCGCCAACGACGACGGCACGTACATCACGTACCGCCTGGCCAAGTTCTCCCGGTCCAACCAGGGCACCTCGGTCAACCAGAAGGTCATCGTCAACGAGGGCGACCGCATCATCACCGGCCAGGTGCTGGCCGACGGTCCGGCCACCCAGAACGGCGAGATGGCCCTCGGCAAGAACCTGCTCGTGGCGTTCATGCCGTGGGAGGGTCACAACTACGAGGACGCGATCATCCTGTCGCAGCGCCTCGTGCAGGACGACGTCCTCTCCTCGATCCACATCGAGGAGCACGAGGTCGACGCCCGTGACACCAAGCTCGGCCCCGAGGAGATCACCCGGGACATCCCGAACGTCTCCGAGGAGGTCCTCGCCGACCTCGACGAGCGCGGCATCATCCGCATCGGCGCCGAGGTCATCGCCGGTGACATCCTCGTCGGCAAGGTCACCCCGAAGGGTGAGACCGAGCTGACCCCCGAGGAGCGCCTGCTGCGCGCGATCTTCGGTGAGAAGGCGCGTGAGGTCCGTGACACCTCGCTGAAGGTGCCGCACGGCGAGACCGGCAAGGTCATCGGCGTGCGCGTCTTCGACCGCGAGGAGGGCGACGAGCTGCCGCCGGGCGTGAACCAGCTGGTCCGCGTCTACGTCGCGCAGAAGCGCAAGATCACCGACGGTGACAAGCTCGCCGGCCGCCACGGCAACAAGGGTGTCATCTCGAAGATCCTTCCCATCGAGGACATGCCGTTCCTCGAGGACGGAACTCCGGTCGACATCATCCTCAACCCGCTCGGCGTCCCGTCCCGAATGAACCCGGGACAGGTCCTGGAGATCCACCTGGGCTGGCTCGCCAGCCGCGGCTGGGACGTCTCCGGTCTCGCCGACGAGTGGGCCCAGCGTCTCCAGGCCATCGGTGCCGACCAGGTCGCCCCGCGCACCAACGTCGCCACCCCGGTCTTCGACGGTGCCCGCGAGGACGAGCTGGCGGGTCTGCTGCAGCACACCATCCCGAACCGCGACGGCGACCGACTGGTCCTCCCGTCCGGCAAGGCGCGGCTGTTCGACGGCCGCAGCGGTGAGCCGTTCCCGGACCCGATCTCGGTCGGCTACATGTACATCCTGAAGCTGCACCACCTGGTCGACGACAAGCTGCACGCCCGTTCGACCGGCCCGTACTCGATGATCACCCAGCAGCCGCTGGGTGGTAAGGCCCAGTTCGGTGGCCAGCGGTTCGGCGAGATGGAGGTGTGGGCGCTGGAGGCGTACGGCGCCGCCTACGCCCTCCAGGAGCTGCTGACCATCAAGTCCGACGACGTCACCGGCCGCGTGAAGGTCTACGAGGCCATCGTCAAGGGCGAGAACATCCCCGAGCCCGGCATCCCCGAGTCCTTCAAGGTCCTCATCAAGGAGATGCAGTCGCTCTGCCTGAACGTGGAGGTGCTGTCCAGCGACGGTATGTCCATCGAGATGCGTGACACCGACGAGGACGTCTTCCGCGCGGCGGAGGAGCTCGGCATCGACCTGTCCCGGCGCGAGCCGAGCAGCGTCGAAGAGGTCTGACGGGAGTCCGGCGGGCCCTGATCGCTCAGGGCCCGCCGACCCCCAGGCCCCCGTTTCAGACCACAGACTCACAACCCTGAGAGGGATTGACGCATAGTGCTCGACGTCAACTTCTTCGACGAGCTCCGGATCGGCCTGGCCACCGCGGACGACATCCGTCAGTGGAGCCACGGCGAGGTCAAGAAGCCCGAGACGATCAACTACCGCACCCTCAAGCCGGAAAAGGACGGGCTCTTCTGCGAGAAGATCTTCGGTCCCACCCGGGACTGGGAGTGCTACTGCGGCAAGTACAAGCGCGTCCGCTTCAAGGGCATCATCTGTGAGCGCTGCGGCGTCGAGGTGACCCGCGCCAAGGTGCGTCGTGAGCGGATGGGCCACATCGAGCTGGCCGCGCCCGTCACGCACATCTGGTACTTCAAGGGTGTCCCGAGCCGCCTGGGCTACCTGCTCGACCTGGCGCCGAAGGACCTCGAGAAGGTCATCTACTTCGCGGCGTACATGATCACGTACGTCGACGAGGAGCGCCGCACCCGCGACCTGCCCTCCCTGGAGGCGCACGTCTCCGTCGAGCGCCAGCAGATCGAGAACCGCCGGGACGCCGACCTGGAGGCCCGCGCCAAGAAGCTGGAAAGCGACCTGGCCGAGCTGGAGGCCGAGGGCGCCAAGGCCGACGTGCGCCGCAAGGTGCGCGAGGGTGCCGAGCGTGAGATGAAGCAGCTGCGCGACCGTTCGCAGCGCGAGATCGACCGCCTCGACGAGGTCTGGACCCGCTTCAAGAACCTCAAGGTCCAGGACCTGGAGGGCGACGAGCTCCTCTACCGCGAGCTGCGTGACCGCTTCGGCACGTACTTCGACGGTTCGATGGGTGCCGCGGCGCTGCAGAAGCGCCTGGAGTCCTTCGACCTCGACGAGGAGGCGGAGAAGCTCCGCGAGATCATCCGTACCGGCAAGGGCCAGAAGAAGACCCGTGCGCTCAAGCGCCTGAAGGTCGTCTCCGCGTTCCTGCAGACCAGCAACAGCCCCAAGGGCATGGTGCTGGACTGCGTGCCGGTCATCCCGCCGGACCTCCGCCCGATGGTGCAGCTGGACGGTGGCCGCTTCGCGACCTCCGACCTGAACGACCTGTACCGCCGTGTCATCAACCGCAACAACCGCCTGAAGCGCCTTCTCGACCTCGGTGCGCCCGAGATCATCGTGAACAACGAGAAGCGCATGCTCCAGGAGGCCGTCGACGCCCTCTTCGACAACGGTCGTCGCGGTCGCCCGGTCACCGGTCCCGGCAACCGCCCGCTGAAGTCCCTGAGCGACATGCTCAAGGGCAAGCAGGGTCGTTTCCGTCAGAACCTGCTCGGCAAGCGAGTCGACTACTCGGCGCGTTCCGTCATCGTCGTCGGCCCGCAGCTGAAGCTGCACCAGTGCGGTCTGCCCAAGGCCATGGCGCTGGAGCTCTTCAAGCCGTTCGTGATGAAGCGCCTGGTCGACCTGAACCACGCGCAGAACATCAAGTCCGCCAAGCGCATGGTGGAGCGCGGCCGCACCGTCGTGTACGACGTCCTCGAAGAGGTCATCGCCGAGCACCCGGTGCTGCTGAACCGTGCGCCCACCCTGCACCGCCTCGGCATCCAGGCCTTCGAGCCGCAGCTGGTCGAGGGCAAGGCCATCCAGATCCACCCGCTCGTGTGCACCGCGTTCAACGCGGACTTCGACGGTGACCAGATGGCCGTGCACCTGCCGCTGTCCGCGGAGGCGCAGGCCGAGGCCCGCATCCTGATGCTGTCCTCGAACAACATCCTCAAGCCCGCCGACGGCCGTCCGGTGACGATGCCGACCCAGGACATGGTCCTCGGTCTGTTCTTCCTCACCACCGACGGCGAGCTGCGCGACACCAAGGGCGAGGGCCGCGCGTTCGGCTCCACGGCCGAGGCGACCATGGCGTTCGACGCCGGCGAGCTGGCGCTGCAGTCGCCGATCGACATCCGCTTCCCGGTGGGCACCATCCCGCCGCGCGGCTGGACCCCGCCGGCCGTCGAGGAGGGCGAGCCGGAGTACCAGGTCGGTGACTCCTTCCGGCTGCGCACCACCCTGGGCCGCGCGCTCTTCAACGAGCTGCTGCCCGAGGACTACCCGTTCGTCGACTACTCGGTGGGCAAGAAGCAGCTCGGCGAGATCGTCAACGACCTGGCCGAGCGCTACCCCAAGGTCATCGTGGCGGCGACGCTCGACAACCTGAAGGCGGCCGGCTTCTACTGGGGCACCCGCTCCGGTGTCACCGTGGCCATCTCCGACGTCGTCGTCCCCGAGGCGAAGAAGGCGATCGTCGCCGGCTACGAGGCGCAGGACGAGAAGGTCCAGAAGCAGTACGAGCGCGGTCTGATCACCAAGGAAGAGCGCACTCAGGAGCTCATCGCGATCTGGACCAAGGCGACCAACGAGGTCGCCGAGGCGATGAACGAGAACTTCCCCAAGACGAACCCCATCTTCATGATGGTTGACTCGGGTGCCCGAGGAAACATGATGCAGATGCGGCAGATCGCCGGTATGCGTGGTCTGGTGTCGAACGCGAAGAACGAGACCATCCCGCGTCCGATCAAGGCCTCGTTCCGTGAGGGCCTGTCCGTGCTCGAGTACTTCATCTCGACGCACGGTGCCCGTAAGGGTCTCGCCGACACCGCCCTGCGTACCGCCGACTCGGGTTACCTGACCCGTCGTCTGGTGGACGTCTCGCAGGACGTCATCATCCGCGAGGAGGACTGCGGCACCGAGCGCGGCCTCAAGCTGCACATCGCGGAGGTCGGCGCGGACGGCGTGCTGCGCAAGGCGGAGAACGTCGAGACCAGCGTGTACGCCCGTGCGCTGGCCGAGGACATCGTCGTGGACGGCGTGGTGCTGGCCCCGGCCAACACCGACCTCGGTGACGTCCTCATCGACGAGCTGGTCGCCCGTGGCGTCTCGGAGGTCAAGACCCGTTCGGTCCTGACCTGTGAGTCCGCCGTCGGCACCTGCGCCATGTGCTACGGCCGCTCGCTGGCCACCGGCAAGCTGGTCGACATCGGTGAGGCGGTCGGCATCATCGCCGCCCAGTCCATCGGTGAGCCCGGTACCCAGCTGACGATGCGTACCTTCCACACCGGTGGTGTGGCCGGTGACGACATCACCCAGGGTCTGCCGCGTGTCGTCGAGCTCTTCGAGGCCCGTACCCCGAAGGGTGTCGCCCCGATCTCCGAGGCCCAGGGCCGGGTGCGGATCGAGGAGACCGAGAAGACCAAGAAGATCGTCATCACGCCGGACGACGGCAGCGACGAGACGGCGTACCCGATCTCGAAGCGCGCCCGACTCCTGGTCAGCGAGGGCGAGCACGTCGAGGTGGGCCAGAAGCTCACCGTGGGTGCCACCAACCCGCACGACGTGCTGCGCATCCTGGGCCAGCGTGCCGTCCAGGTCCACCTGGTCGGCGAGGTCCAGAAGGTCTACAACTCGCAGGGTGTGTCGATCCACGACAAGCACATCGAGATCATCATCCGGCAGATGCTGCGCCGTGTGACGATCATCGAGTCCGGTGACGCCGAGCTGCTGCCCGGCGAGCTGGTCGAGCGCTCGAAGTTCGAGCACGAGAACCGTCGTGTGGTCCAGGAGGGCGGTCACCCGGCCTCCGGTCGTCCGCAGCTCATGGGTATCACCAAGGCCTCGCTGGCCACGGAGTCCTGGCTGTCGGCGGCGTCCTTCCAGGAGACGACGCGAGTCCTCACCGACGCGGCGATCAACGCCAAGTCCGACTCGCTCATCGGCCTCAAGGAGAACGTCATCATCGGTAAGCTCATCCCGGCCGGTACGGGTCTGTCCCGTTACCGCAACATCCGGGTGGAGCCGACCGAGGAGGCGAAGGCTGCGATGTACTCGGCCGTCGGCTACGACGACATCGACTACTCGCCGTTCGGCACGGGCTCCGGCCAGGCCGTTCCGCTGGAGGACTACGACTACGGTCCGTACAACCAGTAGTGGTCGGTTCGAAGGGCGGTCACCCCTCACGGGTGGCCGCCCTTCGGCGTGCCCGGACCGACGGCACGACGACCGCCACGGCGGCCGTCAGGGCGCGCGGAGAGGCCGCCGACGACGAGCTGTGGCAGTCGGCTGGGCACCGGCCCTGTCCCGGCGGCGGACGGCCGCACGAGGGCTCCGGCGGCCCGCAGCACCCTTGCCTGGACGCAGCCCCTACCGCGGGGCTTCGTGGAGGCCCAGCCGTCCTCCGGCCGCCGCGGGCGGCCGGAGGACGGCTGGGGGAGCAAGAGGAGCCGAGGGGCAGCGAAGACGCGCGGCAGAGCCCCGGAGCGGAGGTTCGTGGAGCGTCGATCGGTGAGGGGTCGGTGGCTTCGCAGGCCCCCCGACCGGCCTTCGACCGGTACCGGACGATTCGTGTCGGTCCCGTTCGCGTGTCGGCCGTCTTCGTGGTATAGCAGAGGCCTCTCACAAAACCCCAGCTCACAGGCCCCGCAAGCGGTCACCCTTCTTTTGTTTTGACCGGAGTCATTGCGCTGGGTACGCTCAGACCTTGTGCCTGGGGTGTGCCCTGATCCTCGTGCGTGCCTTCAAACCGCACCTGAGTGACGAAGCGGCCACCGTGATCCGTGCCCCCTTCTGCTTTCCGGCAGGAGTTCGCGGGATCCGACACACCCGACCGCGTGGGTCGGCGACGTTCCAGGTTAGCTTCACCATTCGGCACACAGAAACCGGAGAAGTAGTGCCTACGATCCAGCAGCTGGTCCGCAAGGGCCGGCAGGACAAGGTCGAGAAGAACAAGACGCCCGCACTCGAGGGTTCCCCTCAGCGCCGGGGCGTCTGCACGCGTGTGTTCACGACCACCCCGAAGAAGCCGAACTCGGCCCTGCGTAAGGTCGCGCGTGTGCGTCTGACCAGCGGGATCGAGGTCACCGCTTACATTCCGGGTGAGGGACACAACCTGCAGGAGCACTCCATCGTGCTCGTGCGCGGCGGCCGTGTGAAGGACCTGCCGGGTGTTCGCTACAAGATCATCCGTGGCTCGCTCGACACCCAGGGTGTCAAGAACCGCAAGCAGGCCCGCAGCCGCTACGGCGCCAAGAAGGAGAAGTAAGAATGCCTCGTAAGGGCCCCGCCCCGAAGCGCCCGGTCATCATCGACCCGGTTTACGGCTCCCCTCTGGTGACCTCCCTGATCAACAAGGTGCTGCTGAACGGCAAGCGTTCCACCGCCGAGCGCATCGTCTACGGCGCCATGGAGGGTCTGCGTGAGAAGACGGGCAACGACCCGATCATCACGCTGAAGCGCGCGCTGGAGAACATCAAGCCGACCCTCGAGGTCAAGTCCCGCCGTGTCGGTGGTGCGACGTACCAGGTTCCGATCGAGGTCAAGCCCGGTCGCGCCAACACCCTCGCGCTGCGCTGGCTCGTCGGCTACTCCCGCGCCCGTCGCGAGAAGACCATGACCGAGCGCCTGCTCAACGAGCTTCTCGACGCTTCGAACGGCCTCGGTGCGGCCGTCAAGAAGCGCGAGGACACGCACAAGATGGCCGAGTCCAACAAGGCCTTCGCGCACTACCGCTGGTAGTCGCTACCCACATCGAGACCGAGAGAAGACCGAAGCCTTATGGCTACCACTTCACTTGACCTGGCCAAGGTCCGCAACATCGGGATCATGGCCCACATCGACGCGGGCAAGACGACCACCACCGAGCGGATCCTGTTCTACACCGGTGTGTCGTACAAGATCGGTGAGGTCCACGACGGCGCCGCCACCATGGACTGGATGGAGCAGGAGCAGGAGCGTGGCATCACGATCACCTCTGCTGCCACCACCTGTCACTGGCCGCTGGAAGACGTCGACCACACCATCAACATCATCGACACCCCGGGCCACGTCGACTTCACCGTCGAGGTGGAGCGTTCGCTGCGCGTGCTCGACGGTGCCGTGACGGTGTTCGACGGCGTCGCCGGCGTGGAGCCCCAGTCCGAGACGGTGTGGCGTCAGGCGGACCGCTACGGCGTCCCGCGTATCTGCTTCGTCAACAAGCTCGACCGGACCGGTGCCGAGTTCCACCGCTGCGTCGACATGATCAGCGACCGCCTGGGCGCGCAGCCGATCATCATGCAGCTCCCGATCGGTGCCGAGGCCGACTTCCAGGGCGTCGTGGACCTCGTCCGCATGAAGGCGCTCGTGTGGTCCGCCGAGGCCACCAAGGGCGAGATGTACGACGTCGTCGACATCCCGGCCACCCACACCGAGGCTGCCGAGGAGTACCGCGGCAAGCTCATCGAGACGGTCGCCGAGAACGACGAAGAGATCATGGAGCTGTACCTGGAGGGCGAAGAGCCCACCGAGGAGCAGCTGTACGCCGCGATCCGTCGCATCACCATCGCGTCCGGCAAGTCCAAGGACACCACGGTCACCCCGGTGTTCTGCGGTACCGCGTTCAAGAACAAGGGCGTCCAGCCCCTGCTCGACGCGGTCGTGCGCTACCTCCCCTCCCCCCTGGACGTCGAGGCCATCGAGGGCCACGACGTGAAGGACCCGGAGGTCGTGGTCAAGCGCAAGCCGTCCGACGACGAGCCGCTGTCCGCGCTGGCGTTCAAGATCATGAGCGACCCGCACCTCGGCAAGCTCACCTTCGTCCGGGTCTACTCGGGCCGCCTGGAGTCCGGCACCGCCGTGCTGAACTCCGTCAAGGGCAAGAAGGAGCGCATCGGCAAGATCTACCGCATGCACGCGAACAAGCGTGAGGAGATCGAGTCGGTGGGCGCCGGCGACATCATCGCCGTCATGGGTCTGAAGCAGACCACGACCGGTGAGACGCTGTGCGACGACAAGCAGCCGGTGATCCTGGAGTCCATGGACTTCCCGGCGCCGGTCATCCAGGTCGCCATCGAGCCCAAGTCCAAGGGTGACCAGGAGAAGCTGGGTGTCGCCATCCAGCGTCTCGCGGAGGAGGACCCCTCCTTCCAGGTCCACTCGGACGAGGAGACCGGCCAGACCATCATCGGTGGTATGGGCGAACTGCACCTCGAGGTGCTGGTCGACCGTATGCGCCGTGAGTTCAAGGTCGAGGCCAACGTCGGCAAGCCGCAGGTCGCGTACCGTGAGACGATCCGTCAGGCCGTCGAGCGCGTCGACTACACCCACAAGAAGCAGACCGGTGGTACCGGTCAGTTCGCGAAGGTGCAGATCGGCATCGAGCCGCTCGAGGGTGGCGACACGTCGTACGAGTTCGTGAACAAGGTGACCGGTGGTCGTATCCCGAAGGAGTACATCCCTTCGGTCGACGCCGGTGCGCAGGAGGCCATGCAGTTCGGCATCCTCGCCGGTTACGAGATGACCGGTGTCCGCGTGATCCTGCACGACGGTGCCTACCACGAGGTGGACTCCTCCGAGCTCGCCTTCAAGATCGCCGGTTCGCAGGCCTTCAAGGAGGCCGCGCGCAAGGCCAAGCCCGTTCTCCTTGAGCCGATGATGGCCGTCGAGGTCACCACGCCCGAGGACTACATGGGTGAGGTCATCGGCGACATCAACTCCCGCCGTGGCCAGATCCAGGCCATGGAGGAGCGGGCCGGTGCCCGCGTCGTGAAGGGCCTCGTGCCCCTCTCGGAGATGTTCGGTTACGTCGGCGACCTGCGCAGCAAGACGTCCGGCCGGGCCAGCTACTCCATGCAGTTCGACTCCTACGCCGAGGTTCCGCGGAACGTCGCCGAGGAGATCATCGCGAAGGCCAAGGGCGAGTAAGCACCGCGTTCACCGCAGTGCGCACCACGCCGTAGGCTTGACCCCGGAGCCTCTCGGGTCGTTCCTCCGCATTCGTGGCGGATCGGCCCGGGGCCCGGGACCCAACAGCAAAGATCACCTGGCGCCGATTGAACCAAGGCGTACAGAACCACTCCACAGGAGGACCCCAGTGGCGAAGGCGAAGTTCGAGCGGACTAAGCCGCACGTCAACATCGGCACCATCGGTCACATCGACCACGGTAAGACGACCCTCACGGCCGCCATTACCAAGGTGCTGCACGACGCGTACCCGGACCTGAACGAGGCCACCCCGTTCGACAACATCGACAAGGCGCCCGAGGAGCGTCAGCGCGGTATCACCATCTCCATCGCGCACGTCGAGTACCAGACCGAGGCGCGCCACTACGCCCACGTCGACTGCCCGGGTCACGCGGACTACATCAAGAACATGATCACCGGTGCCGCCCAGATGGACGGCGCGATCCTGGTCGTGGCCGCCACCGACGGCCCGATGCCGCAGACCAAGGAGCACGTGCTCCTGGCCCGCCAGGTCGGCGTGCCGTACATCGTCGTCGCCCTGAACAAGGCCGACATGGTGGACGACGAGGAGATCCTGGAGCTCGTCGAGCTCGAGGTCCGTGAGCTCCTCTCCGAGTACGAGTTCCCGGGCGACGACGTCCCGGTCGTCAAGGTCTCGGCGCTCAAGGCGCTCGAGGGCGACGCCCAGTGGACCCAGTCGGTCCTGGACCTCATGAACGCTGTCGACACCTCCATCCCGGAGCCCGAGCGTGACGTCGACAAGCCGTTCCTGATGCCGATCGAGGACGTCTTCACGATCACCGGTCGTGGCACCGTCGTCACCGGTCGTATCGAGCGCGGTATCCTCAAGGTCAACGAGACCGTCGACATCATCGGCATCAAGACCGAGAAGACCACCACCACGGTCACCGGTATCGAGATGTTCCGCAAGCTGCTCGACGAGGGCCAGGCCGGTGAGAACGTCGGTCTGCTGCTCCGCGGCATCAAGCGCGAGGACGTCGAGCGCGGCCAGGTCATCATCAAGCCGGGCTCGGTCACCCCGCACACCGAGTTCGAGGCGCAGGCCTACATCCTCTCCAAGGACGAGGGTGGCCGCCACACGCCGTTCTTCAACAACTACCGTCCGCAGTTCTACTTCCGTACCACGGACGTGACCGGCGTCGTGACCCTCCCCGAGGGCACCGAGATGGTC
This sequence comes from Streptomyces sp. NPDC006655, assembly GCF_040703965.1. NCBI lineage: Bacteria > Bacillati > Actinomycetota > Actinomycetes > Kitasatosporales > Streptomycetaceae > Streptomyces > Streptomyces sp. NPDC006655. The sequence continues at coordinate 124,533 of NZ_JBEYJU010000015.1, forward strand.
ATGCCGGGCGACAACACTGAGATGAAGGTCGAGCTCATCCAGCCCATCGCCATGGAAGAGGGCCTGAAGTTCGCCATCCGTGAGGGTGGCCGCACGGTCGGCGCCGGCCAGGTCACCAAGATCAACAAGTGATCTCGGCCCGCAAGGGCTGACCTGGTAGGTCTCTGGAGGGCCCGTACGACTTCGGTCGTACGGGCCTTTCGGCGTGTCCGAGGCGGTCCGGCGGGTCCGGCGGGTCAGGCGGGCTCGAAAGTATTCGGCGGGTACGACCCCTGGCTCACAGGAGCCACTCCGTCCACCATTTGTCATGCCGCTGACCAAATTCGGGTGGAGGGGTGAGGCATGTCCGTGCGTCGTAGGACCGTCCTGGGGGCGGGGCTGGCCACCGTGCCCGTGCTGTCGTCGGGCGTCGCGTGGGCCGGAGGCGACCGTGGGCCCCGGGTGACCGACCCCGGCGCGTACATCTCCTTCACCGGTGGGGCGTTTTCCCTGGTGGGCGCCCCGGTCGTGGTGAGCGCGGACGACCACCCAGGAGTCGTACGGGTGGCGGGCGACCTCCGCGCCGACCTCGAACGGGTGACGGGGATCAGGCCGGGTGCCACGATCGCCCGCCGCGCCGTACTCGTCGGTACGATCGGCCGCAGCCCGCTGATCGACGGCCTGGTGGCCTCCGGGAAGCTGGACGTGACGGGGGTCGGGGGTCGTTGGGAGACCTCGCTCCAGACGGTGGTCGAGCATCCGATGCCCGGGGTGGACCAGGCCTTCGTCATCGCGGGCAGCGACCCGCGCGGCACGATCTTCGGGGCGTACGACGTCTCGTACGGCATCGGTGTCTCGCCCTGGTATTGGTGGGACGACGTGCCCCCGGTGCACAGGGCCGCGGTGTGGGTCCTGCCCGGCAGGTTCACCCAGGGCACCCCCGCCGTGAAGTACCGCGGCTTCTTCATCAACGACGAGAACCCGGCCCTCGGCACCTGGGCGCCCGCCCACTTCGGTCCCGGCAAGGCCCCCGGCTACCCCGGCGGCTTCAACGCGGACTTCTACGCCCGGGTCTTCGAGGTGCTGCTCCGGCTGAAGGGCAACTACCTCTGGCCGGCGGTATGGGGGCGGGCCTTCGCCGAGGACGACCCGGAGAACCACCGGCGGGCCGCCGACTTCGGCGTTGTCATGGGCACGTCTCACGAGGCGCCGATGATGCGCGGCATCGAGGAGTGGAACCGGCACGCCACGGGCGGGAAGGACCCCTACGGGGGCACGGGCGAGTGGTCGTACCTCCGCAACGCCGAGGCGATCCGGGCCTACTGGCGGGCCGGCATCCAGCGCATGGTCGACGAGGGTTTCGAGGGTGTCGTCACGCTCGGCATGCGCGGCAACGGCGACACCGGCCTGCCCGACGGCGACGGCATCGAGCTGATGCAGGAGATCATCGCCGCGCAACGCCGGATCATCGAGGAGGTGACGGGCCGGCCGGCCGCCGAGACCCCCCAGGTGTGGACCCTGTACAAGGAGGTCCAGCGCTACTGGGACCGCGGCCTGCGCGCCCCGGACGACGTCACGGTCGTCCTGACGGACGACAACTGGGGCAACATCCGCAAGCACCCCTCGCCGCAGGAGCCGCGCGGCGGCGGATACGGCCTCTACTACCACTTCGACTACGTGGGTGCGGGCCGCAACTACAAGTGGGTGGACACGGCGAACCTCCGCAACGTCTGGGACCAGCTCCACCAGGCGCACGCCTACGGCAACCACGGCCTGTGGGTGGCCAACGTGGGCGACCTGAAGGGCAACGAGCTGCCGACGGAGTTCTTCCTCACCTACGCGTGGGACCCGTCGCGCTGGGACGTCGACCGGCTGGGGGAGTGGGAGCGGAGGTACGCGCGGCAGAACTTCGGCGCCGCGGTGGCGGAGGACGCGGCCGAAGTCCTCGCCAGATACGGTCAGTTGCAGGCGCGCCGCAAACCCGAGCTGCTGAACCGCCGGATCACCCTCTCCGACACCGGCGAGGTGGTGTACGACGACCAGCAGACGCCCTTCTCGTTCGGCCACCGCGAGCTGGAGCGGGTCACCGAGGAGTGGCGCGAGCTGGGCAGACGGGCGGCGAGGATCGCCCGCCGGCTGCCGGAGGCCACCCAGGACGCGTGGTTCGAACTGGTCGGCTACGAGGTGGCGGCGACCGCGAACCTGTACGCGCTGCGGGAGGCCGAGTTCACCAACCTGCGCTACGCCCGGCAGGGCCGAGCGGCGGCGAACGACCGCGCGGCGGACGCGGAACAGGCCCTGCTCCAGGACTTCGCCCTCGCCGACCGCTTCAACACCGAGGTGGCGGGCGGCAAATGGCGCGGCTTCCAGACCCAGCCGCACATCGACTACGGCGACGTGGCCCGGTACGGCCCCAACGCGCCCTGGCAGCAGCCGGAGAAGGACAACGTGGCACTGCCGGACGTGCTCTTCCCCGCGGTACGGCGGATCGAGGTGCCCGAGGCGGCCGGGCTGGGCGTCTGGGTGGACGGTGCGGACGACGCGGGAGAGGGGACGCTGCCGCCCTTCAGCCCGTACCAGACCCGGCCGCAGCAGTACGTCGAGGTGTTCAACCGGGGCCGCACCCCCTTCGACTACCGGGTGGAGAGCTCGGTCCCGTGGCTGGTGGTGGACCGGCCGCGGGGCCGGGTGGAGCAGCAAGTGCGGGTGGAGGTGCGGGTGGACTGGTCCCGGGCGCCGAGCGGACCGTCGTCAGGGACGCTGACGGTGAGCGGGGCGGGGGAGTCGGTGACGGTGCGGTGCGTGGCGGAACAGCCGGCGGCCCGGGGGGCGTGGGGGGCGCGGGGCCTGCGGGGCTTCGTCGAGGCGGGCGGGTACGTGGCGATCGACGCGGAGCACCACGACCGTGCGGTGGGGCGGTGGCGCCGGCTGCCGGGCATCGGGCGGACCGGGGCCGGGATGACGGCGTGGCCGGTGACGGGCGGCTGGGGCGGCTCCGCGGCCTCCTGGCCCCGGCTGGAGTACGAGGTGAGCCTGCTGTCGGCGGGGGAGGTGACGGTGTGGGCGTACCTGTCCCCGCGCAATCCGTCGCTCGGCTCCCCGGGTCTGCGCTACGCGCTGTCCTTCGACGACGACGAGCCCCAGTCGGTCGACATCACCGCGGGCGCGGACGACGGCCTGCTGAACACCGTCTGGGCGCGGAACACGTCCGACAACGTGAACCGGACGGCGACCCGGCACACCCTGACCGCCGGGACCCACCGCCTGAAGTTCTGGTCGGTGGACCCCACGGTGGTGGTGCAGCGGCTGCTGATCGACACGGGCGGGCTGACCCCGACGTACCTGGGGCCGCTGGAGAGCCGGCGGCTCTAACCTGGCGTGGCGCAGGTCAGCGTGCGGGCCGCAACACGGCCACCGCCCGGTCGAACGCCGAGTCCCGGTTCTTCGCGAACTCCTCGGCGGTGAACACCGGTTCGGTGATGTCCGGCGGGATGCCGGCGCCGTCGAAGGTGCGGCCGGTGCGGGTCAGGAACTCCTCGTTCGGGAGCCAGGCCGCCATGCCGTCGGGAAGGTAACGGACCAGGATGTCCGAGAAGACGCCCTGCGTCGGCTGTCCGACGCGGACCGTGCGGCCCGGACGGTCGATCAGGGCCTGGGTGAAGGTCTCACCGGCGCTGATCGTCGAGCCGCCGGTGAGGAGGGCGATCGGGCCGGTGTAGCGGGGGCCGCGGGCAGGGGTGACGCGCACCGGCTCGGGCGGGGTGTGACGGGACGGGTCGGCGGGGTCGTCGCGGACGCGCTTGGAGTAGGCGACGTACGGGGTGTCCGTCAGCCGTTCGGCGATGTGGATGCCGAGGGCGTCGGAGCCGCCGCCGTTGACCCGCAGGTCGATGATCAGACCGTGCAGGGAGCGGGTGCGGGCGGGGGTGAGGACGGTGTTCAGCGCCCGGTCGAGTTCGGTGAGGTCGGCGGCGTAGGAGTCGTCGTCCTGGTTGTACCCGTCGAAGTCGGCGATCCGGAGGTATCCCAGGCCGCCGGCCAGGTCCGCGTAGGTGATGAGGCCGTCCGCGAAGTCCTGGCGGCCGGTGGCACCCTTCAAGTCGCGGGCGACGACGAACTTCTTCACCTTCGCGTCGAGCTCCGGGCCCGGCACGGTGGTCCCGGGCCGTCCCACGCCGTAGTGGCGGTCGCCGTCCTGGACGAGGACGTGCGCGTCGTGAAGGGGTTCGATCATGCGGCTGAAGATCGTGAACAGCTCGGCGCGGGGGGTGTCCTCGTGCACGAGCGGCCGGTAGTGGTCCCGTACCGCGTGCCAGTCGATGCCCTTGGCGGCGAAGAAGGGGTAGTTCTCCTCGAAGGACTGCCAGAAGACGTCGAAGGAGGCGCGGGGGTCGGTCGAGGGCGGGCGGGTGCAGGCGGCCGGCAGCGCACTGATCCGGGTGAGCCGCCGGTGCCCGACCGTACTGTCGTCGCCGAGCAGGGCGCGCCCGGGGTCGGAGGTGAGCCGCAGGGTGAGGACGTCACCGTCGGAGTCGTACGTCCCCTGTTTCGCCCTCGCCTTCGAGAAGTCCCCCTTGAGGCAGCTGACGGCGGTCGTCTGGTACTCCTGCATCCCCCGTGCGCCGACGGTGAGAAGGGTGCCGTAGCCGTCCGTGCGCCATACGCCGTCCAGGCTCGTGCCGGTTCCGGGCGCTGCCGGCGCCGTGGCGGCGAGGGCGAGGGCCAGGAGGAGGGCTGCGGTCCCGACGACGTTTCGCACGATGGCGTCCTTCCACCCACACGCGACTGACGCTTGCGCCCCTCACGTTGCCGGACGTCGGGACTCCCGGCCATCCGGCAGACGGGGGACTCCGAGTCCGTTCCGGAGCGAGCCGCTCCGAGGCCGGCTGCGTAAAGTTTCCGGATGACAGTGCTGCGTGGCGCCTCCGTCGCCCTCCGCCCCACCGTGCGCGAGGACATCCGCCCCCTGGCGGCCATTCGGGCCACACCTGAAGTGCGTGCACGATGGAGGGGCGGGGACGATCTCGAGGCGGACGTCGCAGCCGACCTCGAAGACCCCGGCACCCGGTGCCTGACCGTCGACCACCGACAGCGGATCATCGGCATGATCCAGTGGTACGCCGAGGAGGAGCCGGACTACCGGCACGCCGGCATCGACCTCTTCCTCGATCCCGCGGTGCACGGCAGGGGCCTGGGCACCGACGCCGTGCGGGCACTGGCCTGCCATCTCGTCGACGTCCACGGATACCACCGTCTGATCATCGACCCGGCAGCCGACAACATCGCGGCGATCCGCTGTTACACCAAGGTCGGCTTCAGGCCGGTCGGCATCATGCGGCAGTACGAGCGCGGCCCGGACGGCACCTGGCACGACGGCCTCCTGATGGACCTCCTGGCCACCGAGCTGGTGCGCTGAGCGCTGACTCCTAGGCGGGCTGCTCGAAGAGCTCGGCCGTGGTGGTGGCCGTGGCGGCGCGGGTCAGCCAGGTGGTGAGGGTGTCGTGGTCGTCGCAGGAGGTGATGCGGTCGCGGGCTTCGTCGCTGACGTCGATGCCACGGCCGCCGAGGACGACGAGGAGGGCTTCGGCGAGGCCTTCGGCGAGGCCTTCGGCGCGCAGGGCCTGGGCCGTCTGGGACTGGAAGATGGAGAGGTCGACGGCCATGAGGTGCCTCCAGAGGTCCGCGGCCGGCGTCTTGCCCAGGCCTTGTTCGGTGAGCTCGATGTAGATGCTCGCGGTGTCTTCGTCGTCGGCCTGCAGGCCCTTCAGGGCGGCTGCCAGTGCTTTCAGTATGGCATCGGACTCCGGCGCGCGGCTGTGCAGCGCGGAGGACAGCACCGCGAGGGGGATGTCCTTGGCGGCCGCCTCAGGCGTGTCGATGACGGGCACGGTGTCCGGGCCCAGGACGAGCGGGCGCAGGGTGAGGGTGGGCCACTGCGGGGGGCCGAGACTGACCTGTTGTGCCGCCCAGGCGGCCGTTTGCCGGTCCCGGCAGACGACCAGCAGTACCGCCGGCATCTTGTACTTGGCGCAGAGAAACGCCAGGTAGTAAGCCCAGCTCGCGGGCTTGTCGGCGTCCTGTCCTCCCTGGGCCTCCACGGCGAGCAGGAAGCTGCCGTCCTTCGCCGTGTCGAGGCGGAGAAGGGTGTCGACGCGGCGTTCCAGAGGGCGGTTCTCCGTCAGGTCGGTGGGGAACGGCGACGCCGAGACCGGATCGCTGAAGGAGACGCCGAGCGCCCTTACGGCGCGGGGGAAGAGTCCCGGATCCTGCTGGAAGATCCGGTGCATCGCTTCGTGCGGGGAACTGACCATGAGGGGAGTCGGGGCCTCTCGGTGTAGTCGTACGGACCTGGTGGTCATGCCGCTCTCTGCAGCGGCTGGTGGGGGCGGCAGTCACGGCAGCGGCCGGGATCCGCCGCACGGAACGGGCGGTCGCAGCCGTCGCAGTCCTGGAAGGGGAGTGGGCGCGGCGGGACGGGCGGCGGTGGCGGAGGCAGGTGCTCCGTGAGGCGGTGGGCCAGGAAGCCCGCCGGGTGAAGGAGTGGCTCGGTCGGGAGGCCGGACGTGAGGGCGCGGCGTACGGCTTCGGGTGAGGCGCCGCGTTCCAGCCAGGCGTCGACCGCCGGGGCGAGCCGTCGTACCTCGCGTTCGGGGAGGAGGAGGCGGGGGTCGTCGTGGTGGAGGCGGGCGAGGAGAGTGGTGGCTGTGCGCTGCGGGTCGGGGGTGCTGCGCGTGGGTTCCGGCAGAGGTGGCTTCGGCGGGCGCGGCGGCGGTGCTGCCGGGGGATGCGCCCGCTCTGGGCGCAGTGCCGGTGCCGGTGGCGGTGCTGGTGGCGGTGGCGGTGTCAGTGGCGGTAGCGGTGGCGGCGTCGCCTCTCGTTCCTCTTCCGCCTCCGTCGGCCGGTTGTACGACACCGTCCGCGAGACCATCCGGCCGTTCGGCAGCCGCTCACGCGTCCGGGACAGGTAGCCGTGGGCCTCCAGTTCGCGCAGCGCCGCCGCGATCCGCACCTCGCCCTCCGGGAAACGCGCGGTCAGCGACCTGATGTCCACGCGGGCGCCGGTCGGCAGCGACTGGATGTGCCCCGCGAGGCCGATCGCGGTGAGGGAGAGTTCGCGATGCTGGAGAAGGCGGTTGTCGACCACCGTGTACCGCGTGGTGAGCCGGACGTTGACGTGGGTCACCCCGTACGAGGGGTTCGACCCCGGAACGGCTGACCGGGCGCGCGAGGGCGCGCTAGTGTGCTCTGCATCCATCGGGAAGTTGCAGTCTTCCTAGGTGGTCAGGCCCTCGATCGGGATCGCTACTCCCGGCCGGGGGCCGTCGTACGTGCGGGGGGTGCCCGTCTGCGTGCTCGCACGGTCACCCGATGTTGTCGCGGCGAGCATATGCCGGACAACCGGCACCGAATCCAGCCCAGTTGGCCATGTTCACTCCGGAGGGTGACGGGCGGCGGCGGGAGGCGGGTGGGGTTGGGTAGGGGGATTTCCCCGGGTTTTTTAACTACTTTGCGGCGGACATCACCGCCTCGCGGAGGACCGCGTGACGGTCAATTCGTCCCGGTCTGGCGTGCGGAGGGGGGTGGGGATTTCTCGGTTCACGTCACTCAGTGTGGCCGCCTGTGCCTACCGTGAACAGTGACGGAGTCGTTGCGTACGGTCACTGTCCGCTGCTTGCCCGGCGTCGGCCGGGCTGTCGGAGGCGGCCGTACGGGTAAGGGCGCCGTCGAGGCACGGTCGTACGACGGAGGGGTGCGGGATGGGCGTTGACGGCGCTGTGGTGCGGCTCAGGAGCGAGGCGGACGAGCCGGGTTGGGAGGTGGATCCCGATGACGAGTGGGGCGTCGCGGTCATCGCGACCGTCGGGCGGCAGCTGAAACTGCGGCGGGAGGCGGTGGGGATGCGGGCCGCCGAGTTCGGGGTGGCGGTCGGGTACGGCGAGGACATGGTCTACAAGATCGAAGGCGGGAAACGGATTCCCCGGCCGGAGTATCTGGACAGGGCGGACGAGGTGCTGGGGGCGGAGGGGCTGCTCTCGGCGATGAAGGAGGACGTACGGCGGGTCCGGTACCCCAAGAAAGTGCGCGACCTGGCGCAGCTGGAGGCGAGGGCGGGTCGTGTCCCTTGTCGTGGTGTAGCCGATCAATCGGCCGTTGTGTTGGTGGCGTTGGGTAGTTCGGGGGCGCTCTCGGGGAGCTCGGCGGGGTA
>NZ_JBEYJU010000016.1:0-124590 GCF_040703965.1 Streptomyces sp. NPDC006655
GCGCCCCTTTCAGGGGCGTACACGTGGCGCCCCTGAAAGGGGCGCGGGGAACTGCGCGACCAGCCCCCACGCGCCCGCACCCGACCACGCTCCCTCACCTCTCCAGCAGCATCCTCTGCAACTCCCTGGCGGCCCGTGGCGGCGCCACATCGCTCCGGTGCGCCAAGGCGATGGTCCGATGCAACCCCGGCTTGGCCAACGGAGTGACCCGCAGCCCCCGCCCCGACCGAGCGGCGACCATCCGAGGTACGACGGCCACCCCCAGCCCCGCCCGCACGAACCCCAGCACCGCGTCCATCTCACCCCCCTCGACCGCGAAACTGGGCTCGAACCCCGCGGAGCGGCACGCGGCCACGGTCAGTTCCCGCAGGTCGTACCCGTGCCGGAACATCACGAGCCGCTCGCCCTCCAGGTCGGCGATCCGTACGCCGCCGCGCCCCCGCCCGGGCACCGTCGCCTCGGGCGCGGACACCACCACCAGGTCCTCCCGCAACAGCTCCACCGTGGTCAGCGCGGGCGACGCCGGGGGCAGCGGCAGCACGATCAGCGCCAGGTCGAGCGCCCCGCGCGCCAGCTCCCGTACGAGATCGTGCGACCCGCTCTCCTCGATCAGCAGCTGGATCCCCGGGTACCGGTCGTGGAAGGCGCGCAGCACGTCGGGCAGGAGTCCGGTGCACAGACTCGGCGTCGCCCCCAGGCGCACCCGCCCGCCGCGCAGCTGCGCCAGCTCCTGCACCTCGTGCCGGGCCGTGTCGGCGTCCGCCAGGATCCGCCGGGCCAGCGGCAGCAGCGCCTCGCCCGCGTCGGTCAGGGTGATGTTCCCGCGCGCCCGCAGGAACAGGTCCGCCCCCAGCTCCCGCTCCAGCGCCTTGATCTGCTGGGACAGCGACGGCTGGGCGACGTGCACCAGCTCGGCGGCGCGGGTGAAGTGCCGGGTCTCGGCCACGGCGACGAAGTACTGAAGCTGCTGGAACTGCACGGTGTCATGATAGCTCGTGCCTATCGAATCAAGCCGGAGCATGTCTTGGACCGATCGGCCCTCGGCGGCCTACCGTCCTGAGCATGGCTCTGGCAACGCGGACGGACCGACGGCCGTCCATGGCACGCACCGTGTGGGACTCCTCCGTCGGCAAGAAGACCGTCATGGCGGTCAGCGGCCTGATCATGCTGCTGTACCTGGTCGTCCACATGATCGGCAACCTGAAGATCTTCTTCGGGGCCGGCGAGTTCAACCACTACGCGCACTGGCTGCGCACCGTCGGCGAACCGTTCATGCACTACGAGTGGACGCTCTGGCTCATCCGGATCGTCCTGGTCGTCGCCGTGGTGGCCCACGCCACGTCCGCCTACCAGCTCAGCCGCCGGGACATCAGGGCCCGCCCCAGCAAGTACGTGCACAAGAAGCCCCGGGCGTCCTACGCCACCCGCACCATGCGCTGGGGCGGGATCATCCTCGGCCTCTTCATCGTCTGGCACATCCTGGACCTGACCACCGGCACCGTGCACTCCGGCGGCTTCCAGCCCGGCCACCCGTACCAGAACGTCGTGGACACCTTCTCCACCTGGTACGGCAACGTCATCTACATCGTCGCGATGCTCGCCCTCGGCCTGCACGTGCGGCACGGCTTCTGGAGCGCCGCCCAGACCCTCGGCGCCGGCAGCCGCACCCGCGACCGCGCCTTGAAGACCGTCGCGAACGTCCTCGCGCTGCTGCTCACGGCCGGCTTCATCGCCGTACCCGTGGGCGTCATGACCGGAGTGGTGAGCTGACATGACCTACACCGACTACGTCACCGGCGCACCCGTCGCCGACACCAAGGCGCCCTCCGGGCCCGTCCACGAGCGCTGGGACAAGCGCCGGTTCGAGGCCAGACTGGTCAACCCAGCCAACCGGCGCAAGCACACGGTGATCGTCGTGGGCACCGGCCTCGCGGGTGGCTCCGCCGGCGCGACCCTCGCCGAACAGGGCTACCACGTCGTCCAGTTCTGCTACCAGGACTCCCCGCGCCGCGCCCATTCCATCGCCGCGCAGGGCGGCATCAACGCGGCGAAGAACTACCGCAACGACGGCGACTCCGTGCACCGCCTGTTCTACGACACCGTCAAGGGCGGCGACTTCCGCGCCCGCGAGTCCAACGTCCACCGCCTGGCGCAGATCTCCGTCGAGATCATCGACCAGTGCGTGGCGCAGGGCGTGCCGTTCGCCCGTGAGTACGGCGGTCTGCTCGACACCCGGTCGTTCGGCGGCGTCCAGGTGTCCCGGACCTTCTACGCCCGCGGCCAGACGGGCCAGCAGCTGCTCCTCGGGGCGTACCAGGCACTGAGCCGGCAGATCGCCGCGGGCAACGTGGAGATGCACCCGCGCACCGAGATGCTCGACGTGATCGTCGTCGACGGACGGGCCCGCGGGATCGTGGCCCGGGACCTGATCACGGGGAAGATCGACACGTACTTCGCGGACGCCGTCGTCCTGGCGAGCGGTGGGTACGGCAACGTCTTCTACCTGTCGACGAACGCCATGAACTCCAACGCCACCGCGATCTGGCGGGCACACCGGCGCGGCGCGTACTTCGCCAACCCGTGCTTCACCCAGATCCACCCCACCTGCATCCCGCGCACCGGCGACCACCAGTCAAAGCTCACCCTGATGAGCGAGTCGCTGCGCAACGACGGCCGGATCTGGGTGCCCAAGGCCAAGGGCGACAGCCGACCGGCGAACCAGATCCCCGAGGACGAGCGCGACTACTACCTGGAGCGCATCTACCCGTCCTTCGGCAACCTGGTCCCGCGTGACATCGCCTCCCGCGCCGCGAAGAACGTCTGCGACGAGGGCCGCGGCGTCGGCCCGGGCGGGCAGGGCGTCTACCTGGACTTCGCCGACGCCATCAAGCGGATGGGACGGGGGGCCGTCGAGGCCAAGTACGGCAACCTCTTCGACATGTACCAGCGGATCACCGACGAGGATCCGTACCAGGTGCCGATGCGGATCTATCCCGCCGTGCACTACACGATGGGCGGGCTGTGGGTCGACTACGACCTCCAGACCACCGTCCCCGGCCTGTTCGCGATCGGCGAGGCCAACTTCTCCGACCACGGCGCCAACCGGCTCGGGGCGAGCGCGCTGATGCAGGGCCTCGCCGACGGCTACTTCGTGCTCCCGGCCACCATCAACGACTACCTCGCCCGCCACCCCCACCAGGAACCGGTGACGGCCGAACACCCCGTCGTCCAGGAGGTGCTGGCCGAGACGGAGGACCGGCTGAACCTGCTGCTCTCCGTCGACGGCGACCGCACGCCGGACTCCTTCCACCGTGAACTCGGCGAACTGATGTGGGAGTTCTGCGGCATGGCCCGGACGGACGCGGGGCTGCGCAAGGCACTCGAGCGCATTCCGCAGATCCGCGAGGAGTTCTGGCGGCGGATCAAGGTCCCGGGGACCGGCGAGGAGTTCAACCAGTCCCTGGAGAAGGCCAACCGCATCGTCGACTACCTGGAACTGGCCGAGCTGATGTGCCTCGACGCGCTGCACCGCGCCGAGTCCTGCGGCGGCCACTTCCGGGAGGAGTCCCAGACGCCCGACGGCGAGGCCGCCCGCAAGGACGACGAGTTCGCGTACGCGGCCGCCTGGGAGTTCACCGGCACCGGGGACGCCCCGGTGCTGCACAAGGAAGACCTGGTCTTCGAGTACGTCCACCCCACCCAGCGGAGCTACGCATGAAGCTCACCCTGCGCGTCTGGCGGCAGAAGAACGCCGACGCCGACGGCGCGATGTCCACGTACGAGGTGGACGGCATCTCCTCCGACATGTCCTTCCTGGAGATGCTCGACACCCTCAACGAGGAACTCATCCTGCGCGGCGAGGACCCGGTGGCCTTCGACCACGACTGCCGTGAGGGCATCTGCGGCGCGTGCTCGCTGGTGATCAACGGGGACGCGCACGGGCCGGAGCGCACCACCACCTGCCAGCTGCACATGCGGTCCTTCAAGGACGGCGACACGATCGACATCGAGCCGTGGCGGGCGTCCGCGTTCCCGGTGATCAAGGACCTGGTCGTGGACCGGTCCGCGTTCGACCGGATCATCCAGGCCGGCGGGTACGTCACCGCGCCCACCGGTTCGGCGCCGGAGGCCCATGCCACTGCGGTGCCGAAGGCCGACGCCGACTTCGCGTTCGAGCACGCGGAGTGCATCGGGTGCGGGGCGTGTGTCGCGGCCTGCCCGAACGGGGCGGCGATGCTGTTCACGTCCGCCAAGGTGAACCACCTGAACGTCCTGCCGCAGGGGGCGCCCGAGCGGGAGACGCGGGTGCTGGACATGGTGGCGCAGATGGACGCCGAGGGGTTCGGTGGGTGCACGCTGGCGGGGGAGTGCGCGACGGCGTGCCCGAAGGGGATTCCGCTGGTGTCCATCACGAGCATGAACAAGGAGTGGCTGCGGGCGACCCGGAAGGCGGGGAAGCGGTAGCGCCCGCGGCGCTTCGGTGAACGTTCGCCGAAAGGTGCGAACGGGCGGGGTCGGGGTCGGTGCTCCCCGGCCCCGTCTCGCGCGTCCGGGTGGCCGTCGGGTCTCCCGGCATTCAGCAGTCCCACATCCACGGGTCCCGCGCATGTCACGCCGAGTCCAGCCTGCCACGGAAGAAAGCAGGTGCAGATTTCCTCAGCTACCGCTCGGCGCAGGAGACCTCCATGACCGCCATGCCCGCCTCACCCCCCGCCCTCGCCGCCCCGCCCGGGGGCGCAGGCTATCTGGTGCAGCTCGCCCGTGACGAGGACGACGTCCGGGCCGCACAGCGACTGCGCCACCACGTGTTCGCCGGAGAGATGGGCGCCCGGCTCGACGGGCCGGAGCCGGGACTGGACGCGGACGCCTTCGACGCGTACTGCGACCACCTCCTCATCCGCGAGGCCCTCACCGGCGAGGTCGTCGGCACCTACCGGCTGCTGCCCCCGGAGCGTGCCGCGGTCGCCGGCCGCCTGTACTCCGACGGGGAGTTCGACCTGTCCCGGCTCGACGGCATCCGCTCCGGTCTGGTCGAGGTCGGCCGTTCCTGTGTGCACCCCGCGCACCGCGACGGCGCCGTCATCGGCCTCATCTGGGCCGGCATAGCCCGCTACATGGTGGACCGCGGCCACGAGTGGCTGGCCGGCTGCTGCTCCGTCCCGCTCGCCGACGGCGGCGCCCTCGCTGCCGCCACCTGGGACCTGGTCCAGGCCAAGCACCTCGCCCCGGAGGAGTTCCGGGTACGGCCGCTGCGGCCCTGGGTGCCCGGCGGTCCCGCTCCCGAGGGCCGCGCCGACCTCCCCGCGCTGCTGCGCGGCTACCTGCGCCTCGGCGCCTGGGTGTGCGGCGCGCCCGCGCACGACCCGGACTTCGGGGTCGCCGACCTGTACGTGCTGCTGTCGATGCGCCGCGTCAACGCGCGCTATCTGCGGCACTTCCTGTCGCTCGTCCCGGCCTGATGAGCGTCTGGCTGCCCAGCGCGCCCTGCACCCCGGGCGCGTGTGTGGAACGCGCGGGGTCCCTCACGGCCGTCCCCCGGGCCGTGCTGCGGTTCGCCGCGGTCGTGGCCCTGATGCTGACCGCGATCGCGCTGCTCCCGCTCGGCGGCAGGATCCCCGCCGAGTGGGTGCGGCGGTTCTGCCGGCTGCTGGTGCGGGCCGCGGGCGTCCGGGTCCGGCTCACCGGCAGCGTGCCGGGCACCGGCGGTGTGCTGCTCGTCGCCAACCACATCTCCTGGCTGGACATACCGCTGCTGGCCTCCGTCCGGCCGGCGCGGATGCTCGCCAAGCAGGAGATCCGCACGTGGCCGGTGGCCGGCGCGCTGGTGGCCGGGGCCGGGGCCCTGTTCATCGACCGTGACCGGCTGCGCGCGCTGCCGGGCACCGTCGCCCGGATCGCCGGGGCGCTGCGGGAAGGGGCCGCGGTGGTCGCCTTCCCCGAGGGCAGCACCTGGTGCGGCCGGGCGCAGGGACGCTTCCGCCGGGCCGTGTTCCAGGCGGCGCTGGACGCCGGCGCGCCCGTGCAGCCGGTGCGGCTGCGGTACCGGCTGGCCGCAGGAGGGGCCAGCACCGTGCCCGCCTATGTCGGCCAGGACACCCTGCTGGCCTCCCTGTGGCGGGTGGTGTCGACCCGTGGCCTGGTGGCCGAGGTGGACGTACGGCCGTTGATACCGGCCGGCAGCCACCCGGACCGGCGCGCCCTCGCCCGCGCCGCCCAGCCGCCGGCCCACGAGCCGGCCTGGACGCACGCGGCCCTGGTGAACCCCGAGCCGGGTGCCACGTGGCCGCTCTCCCCGTTGTGTCTCGGCGGGTCGACGCCGTAGCCACCGTCGTCGCAGCCGGCCGGTTCCGGTGGGCGGGCTCCGGGTCGGCCGCGCCCGCGCCCGCACCTCCGGTACGGCCGGACGCGGGTGCGGAGGTCACCGGGCGAGGACGCGGGAGAGATAGGGAGCCGTGACGCTGCCCTCGGCCCGCGCCACCTCGGCCGGCGGACCCGCCGCCACGATCCGGCCGCCCCGGTCGCCGCCGCCCGGGCCCAGGTCGATCACCCAGTCGGCGCCCGCGACCACGGACATGTCGTGCTCCACGACCACGACGGTGTGCCCCGCGTCGGCCAGCCCGTGCAGCTGCCGCATCAGCACCTCGACGTCGGCCGGATGCAGTCCCGTCGTCGGCTCGTCCAGGAGATAGAGGGTGTGACCGCGCCGGCCGCGCTGCAACTCGTTGGCCAGTTTGATCCGTTGCGCCTCGCCGCCGGACAGTTCCGTGGCGGGCTGTCCCAGGCGCAGATAGCCGAGCCCCACGTCGAGCAGGGCGGCCAGACTGCGCGCCACGGCGGGGGTGTCCGCGAAGAACCCGGCGGCGCCCTCCACCGTCAGGTCCAGCACTTCGGCGATGTTCCGGCCCCGGTACGACACCTGGAGCGTCTCCGGGTTGTAGCGGGCCCCGCCGCAGTCCGGGCAGGGCGCGTAGGTGCTCGGCAGGAACAGCAGCTCCACGCTGACGAAGCCCTCGCCCTGGCAGGTCTCGCACCGGCCGCCCGCGACGTTGAAGGAGAACCGGCCCACGCCGTAACCGCGCTGCGCCGCCTGGTCGGTGGCGGCGAACACCTTCCGTACGACGTCGAACAGACCGGTGTAGGTGGCCAGGTTGGAACGCGGGGTGCGGCCGATCGGCTTCTGGTCGACCGACACCAGCCGGCCGACGCCGGCCAGTTCCCCGGTGATCTCGCCGATCAGCGTCGACTTGCCCGATCCGGAGACCCCGGTGACCGCGGTGAGGACGCCGAGCGGGAACTCGGCGGTGACCTCGCGCAGGTTGTGCCGGGTGACCGGCCCGATCCGCAGCGAGCCCCTCGCGGGCCGGGGCCTGCGCGACGGCACGGGGGACTCGTCGAAGAGGTAGCGGGCCGTGGCCGACCCGGCGACCTTCGCCAGCTCCGCCACCGGCCCGCTGTGCAGCACCTCCCCGCCGTGCTCCCCGGCGCGCGGACCCACGTCCACCAGCCAGTCGGCGCCGCGCATCACGTCCAGGTGGTGCTCCACCACGAACACCGAGTTCCCGGCCGACTTGAGCCGTTCGAGGACCGTGAGCAGCGCCTCGGTGTCCGCCGGGTGCAGCCCGGCCGACGGCTCGTCCAGGACGTACACGACACCGAAGAGCCCGGAGCGCAGCTGCGTGGCCAGGCGCAGGCGCTGGAGCTCGCCCGCCGAGAGGGTGGGCGTCGCACGGTCCAGGCTGAGATAGCCGAGGCCCAGCTCGACGACCGGGGCGATCCGGGAGGTGAGGTCACCTGTGAGCACCCGGACGGTCTCCGAACCGCCCGCGGCGCCGAGGAGTCCGGCCAGTTCGGTCAGCGGCAACGCGACGAGTTCGGCGATGTTACGGCCGCCGAAGGTCACCGCGAGCGCCTCCGGACGCAGCCTGCCGCCCCCGCACACCGGGCAGGGCGCACTGGTCAGGAACCGCTCCGCCCGCGCCCGCAGGGCCGGGCTCTTGGAGTCCGCGAAGGTCTTCAGCACATACCGGCGGGCGCTCATGTAGGTGCCCTGGTAGGGGCGTTGGATACGGTCGGCGTCCCGGACCGGGTGCACGGTGACCACGGGCTGCTCGTCGGTGAAGAGGATCCACTCGCGCTGCGCGGCGGGCAGTTCGCGCCAGGGCCGGTCCACGTCGTGGCCGAGGGCGTCCAGGATGTCCCGCAGGTTCTTGCCCTGCCAGGCGCCCGGCCAGGCGGCGATCGCGCCCTCGCGGATCGACAGCGAGGGATCCGGGACCAGCGACTGTTCGGTCGTACGGTGCACACGTCCCTGGCCGTGGCACTCCGGGCAGGCGCCGACCGCCGTGTTCGGGGAGAACGCGTCCGAATCCAGCCGTGCGGCGCCCGGCGGACGGTCACCGGCGCGTGAGAACAGCATCCGCAGGGAGTTGGAGAGGTTGGTGACCGTGCCGACCGAGGAGCGGGAGGTGGGGGCGGAGCGGCGCTGCTGGAGCGAGACCGCCGGCGGCAGCCCGCTGATCTCCGTGACCCTGGGCGCCCCGACCTGGTGGATCAGCCGGCGCGCGTACGGCGCGACCGACTCGAAGTAGCGCCGCTGGGCCTCGGCGTAGATCGTGCCGAAGGCCAGGGACGACTTCCCCGAGCCGGACACGCCGGTGAAGACGGCCAGCACGTCCCGGGGCACGTCCACGTCGACGCCCTTGAGGTTGTGCTCACGGGCGCCACGGACGCGGACGAAGGGATCGTGGGGGCTCTGCATCGGGCGGGACTCCGTGTCGGCGCGGGGGCAGACCCGGCGATCGTAGCCCGTGCGTCCCCTACTGCGGAGGCGGGTTCCCCTGGTCGCGACTCCGGTCGATGTAGTCGTCGGCCTGCTTCTGGGCCATGTCGACCTGGGACTGGTACTTGTTCCCGGTTCGCTGGTCGATCATGTCACCGCCCTTGTCGACGCCCCGTTTGGCCTGGTCCTCGTGCCCCTTCAGCATCCCCTTGAGCTTGTCCAGCATCGACATGGCAGCCCTCCTCGCTGGTTGCGGCTTACCTCCCCAGCGTCACCGGCCCGGGCCGGGTCCGCATCTCGGCGGGTGTCCCCGTACGGGCCCGGCATGCCTGCGCCGACTCGGAAGAAGCCGGCCCGCGGTCGTCTACGGGTTCACGAGCGCGGCCAGCCGCCGGTAGGAGTCCAGGAGGGCCGTGCGGTCGTAGGTACTGGTGGTGACCAGTACCTCGTCCGCGGCGGTCTCCTTCAGCACCGTCTCCAGCTCGTGCGCCACCTGGTCCGCCGTCCCGGCGATGTGGCCGGTGAGCCCGGACTCGTAGAAGCCGCGCTCCTTGGCGGTCATCGGCCGTGCCGCCACGGTGTCGGCCGGGGGCAGCGGGGGGAAGGTGCCGTGGGTGCGTGAGTACGCCATCGACCAGGCCTCCGGGATCAGCAGCCGCCGGGCGGCCTCGGGGGTGTCGGCGACGGCGACCGTCCCCGAGATCATGACGTACGGCTCGGCGGCCCACGGGGACGGGCGGAAGCGGTCGCGGTAGTGGTCGATGCCGCGGCGCATCGTGTCCCGGCGGCGCAGGTCGCCGATGACCAGGGGCAGCCCGGCGCGCGCCGCGACGTCCGCGCCCTCGCCCATCGCCAGCACGAACGGCGGCACCCGCAGCCCCTGCGCGGGACGGGCCCGCACACCGGTCGGTGAGGTCCCCTCGAACCAGCCGAGCAGCTCGCCGAGTTGTGCCGCGAAGTCCTCGGCGTCGCCCTTGTCGCGGCCCAGCGCCCTGCGCACCCCGTCGGTGAAGCCCACGGACCGGCCGAGGCCCATGTCGATCCGGCCCGGGAACAGCGACTCCAGCACCCCGAACTGCTCGGCCACGACCAGCGGCCGGTGGTTGGGCAGCATGACGCCACCGGTGCCCACCCGCACGGTCCGGGTCGCGCCCGCCACGGCGGCGGCCAGCACCGTCGGCGCCGAACCGGCGACTCCGGGCACACCGTGGTGCTCCGACACCCAGAAGCGGTGGTAGCCGAGGGCCTCCACCTCCCGGGCCAGCGCCACGGTGTCCCGCAGCGCCTCGCCGGGCGTGTCCCCCTCCCGGGTGCGCGAGCGGTCGAGGACGGAGAACCTGGTCCGGGCGATGACTGCGTTCACAGAGGGTTCAACACCCGGGCGGCCGAAGGATTCCCGGACGCCCGACCGGGCCGGTCCGGCGCGCCGTTCTAGGGTTGCCCTGTGACAGAGAGCAGCAAGCGGCCGGTCGCCGTGTTCGACATCGACAACACCCTCGCCGACACCGCGCACCGGCAGCGGTTCCTGGAGCGCAGACCCCGGGACTGGGACGCGTTCTTCGCGGCCGCGCCGCACGATCCGCCGCTCGCCGAGGGGATCGCGCTGGCCGTGGCGAGCGCGGCGGAGTGCGAGATCGTCTACCTGACCGGCAGGCCCGAGCGCTGCCGCCGCGACACGCTGGACTGGCTCGTCGCGCACGGGCTGCCCGAGGGCCGGGTGCACATGCGGCGCAACGCCGACCGCAGGCCCGCCCGGCACACCAAGCTGGAGATCCTGCGCCGTCTCGCCGAACGCCGGGAGATCCGCGTCCTGGTCGATGACGACGAGCTGGTGTGCGACGACGCCGAACGGGCCGGGTTCACCGTCGTACGGGCCCGCTGGGCCGACCGCTCGGCCGTGCTGGAGCAGGCCCAGGAAGGGGAGGGGCGGACCTGAGCGGCCGCGCCTCAGTCCCCGTCGTCGATGCGGAAGCCCACCTTCAGGCCCACCTGGTAGTGCTCGATCTGCCCGTTCTCGATCTGGCCCCTGACCTGCGTCACCTCGAACCAGTCCAGGTTGCGCAGGGTCTGGCCGGCGCGGGCGACACCGTTGCGGATGGCCTGGTCGAGGCCTTCGTGCGAGGTGCCGACGATCTCGGTGACCCGGTAGGTGTGGTTCGTCATCGGGAAGCTCCTCTCGTCGTCACTCCACCGTGCCGCACGCGGAAGCGGAACGCGAGACATCGGTTCCGAACAGCTGACAGCCCTTGACCCTTCGCATTGGTCCATACCAAAATCCCGTACACCCGTACGGGCACCCTTGCTCGTTCCCCCACGCCGGGCCCCTTCGCTGTCCGCCCAGACAGAACAGGACCCCCGCAGTGAGACGTCGCCGCCCGCTCGCCCTCGTCTGTGTGTCCGCCGCCCTGCTGAGCGCCTGTGGAGTGCTGCCGGGCAGTGGGGGCGGGCGGCACACCGTGACGGTGTGGCTGATGCAGAACAGCGCCTCGCCGGACTTCCTGCGCCGGTTCACCGCCGACTTCGAACACACCCACCAGGACATCCGGCTCGACATCCGGGTCCAGCAGTGGTCCGGGATCGTCGCCAAGGTCCAGGCCGCGCTGAAGGACGGCTCCGGCGACGGCCCCGACGTCATCGAGGTCGGCAACACGCAGGTCCCCGAGTACGTCGAGGACGGACGGCTCACCGACCTGACGCTGGAGTCGATGCGCGACTGGGGCAAGGAGCACTGGCTGCCCGGACTCGCCGAACCCGGCAGCGACGACTCCCGCCAGTACGGCATCCCCTGGTACGCCGCGAACCGCGTGGTCATCTACCGCAAGGACCTGTTCGCCAAGGCGGGCATCACCTCGCCGCCGAAGACCCGGGCCCAGTGGCTGGCCGACACCGCAAGGCTGAACTCCCGTGGGAACCAGGGGATATACCTGGCCGGACAGGACTGGTACACCCTCTCCGGGTTCGTCTGGGACGAAGGCGGCGACCTCGCCCGGGAGACCGACGGCGGCTGGAAGGGGACCCTGGACAGTCCGGCCGCGCTGCGCGGGATGGACTTCTACCGGCGGCTCCAGGCACTCGGCCGGGGGCCCGTCGACGCCGACGAGGAACACCCGCCGCAAGCTTCGGTGTTCGCGGGCGGCAAGGTCGCGCAGATCGTCGCGGTGCCCGGCCTCGTCCAGTCCGTCGTGCAGGAGAACCCCGAACTCAAGGACGAGATCGGTTACTTCCCGGTGCCGGGGCTCACCGCCGACCACCCCGGTGCCGTCTTCACCGGCGGCTCGGACCTCGTCGTACCGCAGAACACCGACCGGCCCTACGACGCGACCGCCGTCGTCGGCGCACTGACCGGGGCCAAGTGGGACACCGAACTGGCCCGCACCATGAACTACGTGCCCAACAAGACCACGCTGGCCGGCGCGGTCGCCGGGGAGCCCGGGGTCGCCGCCATGGCGGCGGGGGCCGCGCGGGGGCGCGCGACCCCCCACACCCCGGACTGGCCGGCGGTCGAGGCCGACAACCCGATCAAGGGCTACATGACCAGGGTGCTCGACGGCGCGGACCCCACGACCGAGGCCCGCCGCGCCTCCCGGCGGATCACCGAGCTGCTCGCACCGAACTTCGGCTGAGCCGCGCCCCAAAGGGGCGCTGGGGGTACCCCCGGCCGAAGGCTGGGGGAGGAACTGCGCGACCAGCCACGATGGCGCCGCAGACGACCGGCGACGAGGCTCGGCACTCACATCGGAGTTGGACCAGACCGTCGACTCAACGGGCGACGCTCAGCGACAGCGCGAAACGCCCCTCCGAGTCGGTCCACCAGTGCGTCAACTCCAGCTCGGCCGCCGCCAGTTCCGCGGTCACCCCGTCCCGCCGGAACTTCGCCGACACCTCGGTGCGCAACTCCTCGCCCGCCGCGAAGTCCACGGCGAGATCGAGCGCGGGCACCTTCACGGTCTGCGCGACGCGCGAGCGCAGCCGCATCTCGATCCACTCCTGCTCGGCGTCCCACAGGGCGACGTGGTCGAAGGCGTCCGGGTCGAAGTCGGCGTCCAGCTCCCGGTCCACGACGGCCAGCACGTTCTTGTTGAACTCGGCCGTCACCCCGGCCGCGTCGTCGTACGCCCTGACCAGCACGTCCTCGTCCTTGACCAGGTCGGTGCCGAGCAGCAGCGCGTCACCGGGCGCGAGCAGCCCCCGGACGGAGGCCAGGAAGGCGGCCCGCTCGGCAGGCAGCAGATTGCCGATGGTGCCGCCGAGGAACGCCAGCAGCCGCGGCCCCGGCGCCTCGGGCAACGCCATCCGGCCGGTGAAGTCGGCGATCAGGGCGTGCACGGTCAGCCCCGGCCGCTCCGCGACGAGGGCCTGACCGGCCTGCGTGAGCGCGCTCTCGCTGACGTCGACCGGGACGTACACCTCGAGGGCGGTGAGCGCGTCGATGAGCAGCCGGGTCTTCTCGGAGGAGCCCGAGCCCAGCTCGACCAGGGTGCGGGCACCGCTCGCGGCGGCGATCTCGCCCGAGCGGGTGAGCAGGATCTCCCGCTCGGCCCTGGTCGGGTAGTACTCGGGCAACTCGGTGATGCGCTCGAAGAGTTCGCTGCCCCGGGCGTCGTAGAACCACTTCGGCGGCAGCGTCTTGGGGGTGGCGGTGAGGCCGTTCAGGACGTCGGCGCGCAGCGCGGCGTCCGTCGCGTCCTCGGGAAGGGTGCGGGTGACACGGAGGGGACTCACGAACAGGGCTCCTTCGGGGATGCGGAGGCCGGGTCCTCGACCTGGGCGGACTCCACCGGGGCGGGCTCGACCGGCGCGAGTTCGACGCCGTCGCGGCTCGCGGTGAGCAGCGTGCGGTCGGGGACCTCCCGCCAGTG
The DNA here is from genome assembly GCF_040703965.1 of Streptomyces sp. NPDC006655. Classification (NCBI taxonomy): domain Bacteria; kingdom Bacillati; phylum Actinomycetota; class Actinomycetes; order Kitasatosporales; family Streptomycetaceae; genus Streptomyces; species Streptomyces sp. NPDC006655. The sequence continues at coordinate 13,639 of NZ_JBEYJU010000016.1, forward strand.
CGGGTCGTCGTCGTACGGCTCGGAGGCGACGACGGTGCGGTGGCCGGGTTCCGAGAGGTAGAAGAGGCTGTCGCCCCAGGCGGTGGCGGCGATGGTCTCGCCGTCGGTGAGCAGGAGGTTGAGGCGGGCGGCGGGCGCGGCCCCGGCCACCTGGAGAACCGTTTCGGCAAGGGCCGGGCCCGGTTCCGCGCCGGACCGCAGCCGGTGCAGCGCCAGCGCCCAGACGAACGCCGAGTCGGTCCGTGCCTCCATCGCCAGCAGGTCGGCCGGGGGCAGCAGCGGGACGAGCGGGGCCAGGGACCGCGGCCAGCCGGGGACCGCTCCGTTGTGGCTGAACAGCCAGCGGCCCGCGGCGAACGGCGCCGCCGCGGCCTCCGCGTCGGCACCGGCCAGGGTCGCGTCCCGGACGGCGGCGAGCAGCGCGCCGGTGCGCACCACCCGGGCCAGGTCGGCGAAGGACTGGTCGGCCCAGATCGGCCCGGCCCGCCGGTAGCGGGCCGGCTGCGGATCCTCCGGGGCGTACCAGCCCACCCCGAAACCGTCGGCGTTGACCGTCCCGTACCGCTGCCGCCGCGGTGCCCACGACTGGCGGTACAGGGAGTGCGCGGGCGCCACGAGGAGCCGGCCCAGCGGCTCCTCGGGACCCAGACAGGCCAGGTGGCGGCACATCAGGCCGTCTCCGCGGTCCGGGCGGTGCGGAAGCCGGAGAAGATCTGCCGCCGGATCGGGTAGTCCCAGTTGCGGAACGTGCCCCGGCAGGCCACCTGGTCCACGGCGAACGAACCGCCGCGCAGCACCTTGTACTCGGGGCCGAAGAACACCTCCGAGTACTCCTTGTACGGGAAGGCGCTGAAGCCGGGGTAGGGGAGCAGGTCGCTCGACGTCCACTCCCACACGTCGCCGATCAACTGCCGTACGCCCAGCGGCGACTCCCCCTCGGGGTAGCTGCCCGCCGGAGCGGGCCGCAGATGCCGCTGGCCCAGGTTGGCGTGGACCGGGGTGGGGTCGGCGTCGCCCCACGGGTAGCGGCGCGAACGGTTCGCGACCGGGTCGTGCCGGGCCGCCTTCTCCCACTCGGCCTCGGTGGGCAGCCGGCGGCCGGCCCAACGGGCGTAGGCGTCCGCCTCGTACCAGCTCACGTGCAGCACCGGCTCCTCGGGCGGCACGAGTTCCGTGATCCCGAACCGGCGGCGCAGCCACCGGCCGTCCTCGCGCCGCCAGAACAGCGGGGCGTGGATGCCGTGTTCCCGGACGTGCGCCCAGCCCTCCGGGGTCCACCAGCGCTCCTGCTCGTAGCCGCCGTCCTCGATGAACGCCAGGTACTGGGCGTTGGTGGTGGGGGTCGTGTCGATCCAGAAGGGCGCCACCTCCCGCCGGTGCGCGGGGCGCTCGTTGTCCAGCGCCCAGGGCTCGGTGGAGGTGCCCATGGTGAACGGACCGCCGGGCACCAGGACTTCGGCCGGTCCGGTGAACGGCGGCGCCGGGTCGGGGTCGGGCGCGGTCAGAGCCGGTGGACCCTGGCGGAGCTGATGGGTGATCAGCATCGTCTCGTCGTGCTGCTGTTCGTGCTGCGCGATCATCCCGAAGGCGAAGCCCGCCTCGGTCAGCCGGCTGTCACCGAACGCCGCCCCCTCCAGCAGGTCGAGCGCCCGGCCGCGCACCTCCGCCGCGTACCGCCGGGCCTCGGCGGGCGGGAGCAGCGGCAGTGAGGGCCGCTCGGACCGCGGGTGCTCGAAGGCGTCGTACAGGCTGTCGATCTCGGGGCGCATCGCCTCCCGGCCGCCGACGTTGCGCAGCAGCCAGAGCTCCTCCTGGTTGCCGATGTGCGCGAGGTCCCAGACCAGCGGGGACATCAACGGGGAGTGCTGGGCGGTGAGGTCGGGTTCCTCGACGCAGTCGGTGAGGAGCGTGGTGCGGGCCCGCGCCGTGGTCAGGGAGCGCAGCGCCCGCTCCCGCAGCGTCTCGATATCGATGTCGGTCTCGGTCTCGGTCATGCGCTGATTTCCCTCTCGTGGGCGCGACCCGCCGTGCCGCGCAGTCGGTCCAGCAGGTCGTCGGCCGGGCTGCGGCCCCGCAGCACGTACCGGTCCCGGTGCTCCCGGACGGCGGCGACGACCTCGGGGGTCGCGCCCAGCCGCGGCAGGGCCCGCAGCGCGGCCGTGAAGCAGCCGTCGGCCGCCTCCCGCAGCTCCGGGTCGCCGAGCCCGGTGCGGGCCGCGTCCAGCCACAGCGGGTTGTGCGGGGCCGGGCGCGACCGGGCCCGCTCGGCCAGCGGCTTCACCGTCCGGTACGCGGTCTCGGCGGCCTCCGGGTCGTCGAACAGCGCCGCCGTCACCGCCAGCGGCACGATCCACCCGTCGTCGCCGGGTTGCGCGTCGATCATCCGCAGTTCCAGGTGGCCGCGCGGCCTGACCGGCGGGAACAGCGTCGTCAGGTGGTACGCGAGATCCTCCCTGGTGGGCGTACCCGAACGGGTCCACGCCCGGAAGGTGAGGTCCTCGGGCACCTCCCACGGGCCGCCGTCCCGTCGTACGCACATCACCGGCGCGTCGAGGACGTGCCGGGCCCACGCAGCTCGCGGATCACCGTCCAGCGGGGGCGCGCCCGCGCGCCCCGCGCCGATCTCCATCCACAGCAGCTGGCGGGTGGAGACCCAGCCGGTGGGCCGGTGCCCGATCAGCGGACTGTTGGCGAACGCGGCGACCAGCACCGGACCCAGCTGATGGGCCAGCCACCAGCGGCGCGCGTGGCCCAGCGGGCCGGGCTCCTCGTGGCCGGCGTCCAGGCAGACCTGCACGGAGGCCGAGGCGCACATCATGTGGCGGCCCGCCGTGCCGGTGCGGTCCAGGCACGCCTCCATCGCGTCGTAGCGCGGCTCGCGCAGGAAGCGGCGGGGGGTGTGCCAGGGATCGTGACCGACGCCCACCAGGCCGAGGCCCTGTCGGGCCAGGACCGCTCGGACGGCGTCCAGGTCGGCGGAGACGGTACCGATGCACTCCATCAGGGAGGCGGCGGGCGGCGAGCTCAGCTCCAGCTGGCCGCCGGGTTCGACGGTGAGTGCCGAGCCCAGGGGTACCGTGCGCAGTGCGGCGTAGGCCGCTTCGAGTCGTTCGGGTGTCACCGGGAGCTGCGGCTGCCGCAGCTCGTGGACCAGCCATTCCACTTCGACCCCGAGGGTGCGGGGCGGTCCCGTCTTGAAGCAGATGCCCTTGACCAGGGCCTCCACCTCGGCCTCGGTGACAGCGGTGCGGTCGTCCGAGAAGTCGGTCTTCACCGAGCCGTCGGTACAGTCGCCGCCGTCGGATATCGAGTCGGACATGTAGGGATCCTCCTGAGATTCCACCATGCCACCGGCCCGGCCGTGGGTGGCTCGGGACGGCATCGTCCCTCCCACCCAAGACCTCCGCGCGGATTCGCACAAGGGTGCCAAACGGCAGGTTCGAGATCGGTAACCTCCGTTTCATCCAGTGTTTCCGGCCGTTTCCGGCTGTTTCAAGCCCGGAAAACTCCGTTGCACGGCATCCCCAGGATCACCCAGGATGCGGGTATGAGCACGACGGGGGAGACCGCGCGGGTCGCGGTCATGGCGTCCACGGGGGTGGCGCCATGAGCGCGCGCCTGCGCGGTATCGCGCGGGGGACCGAGGAGATCGTGGCGGCCGGGGCCTACCGGGCGCCGGACGGCCGCGAGGTCCTGCTGGCGGCCGACATCGCGGCCGCACGGGCCGGGACGCGTCTGTACGGCCCGGAGCCCGTGCCGGTCGTGGCAGACGACGACGCGGACACGGTCTTCGAGGTCACCGGCGAAAGCAGCCTGGAGGCCGCCCGCCGGCTGGCCGACGCCCCGGTGGCCGTCCTGAACTTCGCCTCGGCCCGCAATCCGGGTGGCGGCTACCTGAACGGCGCGCAGGCGCAGGAGGAGGCCCTGTGCCGGGCCTCCGCGCTGTACGCCTGCCAGTTGCACGCCCGCGCCTTCTACGACCACCACCGCGCCCACCGCGACCCGTTCTACTCGGACCGGGTGATCCACTCCCCGGCCGTCCCGGTCTTCCGCGACGACCGCGGCGCGCTGCTCGCCGAGCCCTACCGGGCGGGCTTCCTCACGGCCGCCGCGCCCAACGCGGGTGTGATCCGCCGTACCGCCCCCGAACGCGTCGGCGAGGTGCCCGGCGCCCTCGCCGTCCGGGCCGAGCGGGTGCTGGAGGTGGCCGCCGCGCAGGGCTACCGGCGGCTGGTCCTCGGTGCCTGGGGGTGCGGCGTCTTCCAGAACGACCCCGCGCAGGTCGCGGGAGCCTTCCGGGGGCTGCTGGGCCCCGGCGGACGGTTCGCGCGCCACTTCGAGCACGTGGTGTTCGGGATCCTGGACCGTGCCCCGGCATCCGTGGTCCGGGCCGCCTTCACGGAGGCGTTCCGCGGGGCCGCCCTCGGCGCCTGAGGGTGGACCGGCGGCTCAGTTCCAGCCGTAGCGCTCGTGCAGCCGGTGGCGCACGAGGTTGAAGCGGCCCCGGTCCAGGGCGCAGGCCTCCCGGCGCATCCCGTCCTCGTGCAGCCGCAGCACGCGGTCCACGTTCACCCAGGAGTCGCGGCCGGAGCGGTCCCAGGGCCCGCTGCCGATCGCCACCCACTCGCGGTCGTCGTCGTGCCGCTTGCTGGACAGCTGCACGGCGAGCAGGGTGCCGCCCGCCTCCCGGGCGACGACCAGGACCGGCCGGTCCTTGCCCCGTCCGTCGTTCTCCTCGAAGGGCACCCAGGTCCACACGATCTCACCGGGGTCGGGGTCGCCGTCGTGGGCGGGGGAGTACTCGGTGCGCACCGTGCCGACCTCGTTCGGGTCGGCCTCGGTGGTCGCGGTGGGGCCGTAACGGCCGGGGACGCTCTCGTCGTCGATGTACGCAGTCACGAGGGCACCCTAAAGCGGCCTCAGCCTGCGGGGACCGGCGGGGTGGCGGTGCGGCGCAGCTCCGCCTCGATCAATTCCGCCGTCACGTCGGGCCGTTCGAGGTGCGGAAGGTGACCGGCCTCGGGGATCGGCTCGAACCGGCCCTGCGGGAAGGCCTTCGCGTAGGCGGCTCCGTACGCGGGGGTGACGATCCGGTCGCTCTCGCCCCAGATCACCAACGCGGGCTGCCGCACCCGCCCCAGCCGGGGGAGCAGCCTCGGGTCGGTCATCCGGCCGCCGTCCGTGAGCAGTCGCATGGTGGCCATGTTGGCCTGGCGGCGGGCGAGTTCGGCGGCCGGGAGGGTGGCCGGGTCGACGTAGACGCGGTCCGGGTCGTGCCAGGAGTGCTCGGCCTGGGCGCGCGGGTCGAGCGAGAAGAAGTCGGTGACCCGTTCGCCGGCGATGTCGGCGCCGACCGCGTTGATCAGGACCAGACCGGTGATCAGGCCGCCCGTGTCGCGTATCGCCATCTCGGCGGCGAGTTGGCCGCCCAGTGAGGAGCCGATGACCAGGACGTCGCGCCACTCGTTGTCCTGGAGCAGGTGCAGGTAGGCGACGGCGAGGTCGTCGAGGCGGGTCAGCCAGTCGGGGCGGGGCGTGCCGTCCCAGCCGGGGTGGACCGGGGCGACGGTGTGGGCCGATCCGGCGAGGCGGGCCGCGAGACCGGCGACGGTGGCGGGTCCGCCGCCGCCGTGCAGGACCAGTACCGGGCGGCCGGAGCCGGCCTCGGTGAGGGAGAGGGGGAGGTCGGGACAGACATGGGCGATGCGGTGCGTCGTCATGCCGTGGACTCTAACTAAGGATGTTTATTTAAACAAGCTTAGTCATCGGCTATGCTGGAGCCATGCACGATGACCTGCAACTTCTCGGAAGAGCGGTGAAACAGGCCCAGTACCGGCAGCACCGGGCGCTGGACAGCGCGCTCTCGGCCGTCGGGACCACCCTCGCGCAGTGGGACGCGCTGCGCGCCGTGGACCGGACACCGGGCGCCTCCGCGCGGGAGCTGGCGGCGGCCACTTTCCAGAGCGAGCAGGCCTTCGGCACGCTGGTGGGCCGGCTGGTCGCGCAGGGCCTGGTGGAACGGCGACCGGGCCACGGGCGGCGGATCCAGCACCATCTGACCCCGGAGGGCGAGCGGACGCTCCAGACCGGGCACGCGGTGGCCGCGGAGGTGCTCGCCGACTGCTTCGCCGGGCTGTCCACGGCGGAACGCGCCACGCTGCTCGGCCTGCTGGAGCGCCTCAACGCGCGGGAGTGAGGGGGCGCGCCGCGCGGTCCCCGGTGTGCCGCAGGGCAGCTGCCCCGCACGACGGTGCGCCCCCCGAACCGGTCGGAGGGCGCACCGCAGCCGTGGGCCGACCCGTCACCCGGCGTCCGGCTCCAACGGCACCTGCTGTGGCTTCGGGGACGTCGCCCCGTTGAGGACCGGCGAAGCCCCGTTCGGCGTCGACCCGTTCTGGTTCATCGACGCCAGGAGCTGGCGGGCCAGGCCGAGCCCCGTGCCGCCCATCGTGAGCGCCTTGGCGAACATCTCGGCCATCCCGTCGGCCCCGTTGAGCAGCACCATGTTGTCGACATTGCCGAAGGCGGACGCCCCGGCCTTGACGATCTCCGGCCAGTTCTCGGCGAGTTGCTGGGCGACGACCGCCTCCTGGTTCTCCGCGAGGGCGGCGGCACGGGCCTTGATGGCCTCCGCCTCGGCGAGCCCCTTGGCCCTGGTCGCCTCGGCGTCCGCCAGACCCCTGGCCTGCGCGGCGGCCGCCTCGGCTTCACCGGTGGCCCGGGTCGCCGCCGCGCTGGCCGCGCCCCGGGACTTGGTCGCCTCGGCCTCGGCGCCCGCGGCCGCCTTGACCCGGGTCGCCTCGGCCGCCGCCGCCAGCTCCGTCTCCTTCGCCTTGGCCTGGGCCGCCGAGATACGCGCGTCACGCTCGGCCTCGGCCAGCGTCCGCTTCTCGTAGGCCTTGGCGTCGGCCGGCTTGCGGACGTCCGCCTGGAGCTGCTGCTCCCGCCGGTGCGCCTCCAGTTCGGCGACCCGCGTCTCCTGGACGACGACCTCCTGCCGGGCCGCCGCGTCGGCGAGCGGACCGGCCTGGCGGGCCTGGGCCGCAGCCTTGTCCCGTTGGGCCTGGTAGCCGGCCTGGAGGATCTCGCTGTCCCGGGTCGCCTCCGCCATCCGGGCGAAGGACTGCTGCTCCGCCTCGGTGGCGAGCCGGTTCGCCTCCGCCTGGGCGATCCGCGCGTCCCGCTGCACGGCCGCCGCGTGCGGCATCGCCAGGTTCCGGATGTACCCCGTCGGGTCCTCGATCTCATGGATCTGCAGGGAGTCCACGATGAGACCCAGCTTCTCCATCTCCGTGCCGCAGGCGGCCCGGGTCTGCCCGGTCAGCTTGTCCCGGTCGCGGATCATGTCCTCGACCGTCAACCCGCCCACGATGGAACGCAGATGACCGGCGAACACGTTGTGCACCCGCTCCGACATCATCTTCTGCTGGTCCAGGAAACGACGGCCCGCGTTGGCGATCGACACGAAGTCGTCGCCCACCTTGAAGATGACCACCCCACGCACCTTCAGTGGAATGCCCTGCTGGGTCACGCAGTCCACCGACAACTCGGTCTCGTTCAGGTCGAGGGAGAGCTTGCGCACCGCCTGCACACCCGGCAACACCAGCGTGCCGCGCCCCGTGACGATGCGGAATCCCATGCCCTCTTCGAGGCCCTCGGTCCGGTGCTTCGAACCGGAGATGATGAGCGCCTCGTTCGGCTCGGCCACCCGCCACATCATCTTGAACAGACCGATCAACACGAGTACGGCGAGAACCGCCGCACCCGCAACGACGCCGACAACCATCGGCATACGCCCCCTTTGGATGGTGCCCTTTCGGCACCGAACGAAGGGAGTCTGCGCTCGTGCGGGCACCGGGTGAAGACGTCCGTGAATCCTTGTTGCAATCTTGACGCACACGCCCCTCACCTGGGGCTCCACCTGCTCAACTGTCGTATGCGGGCGTGACGTAGACCGTCCTCGGCGGCAGGTACTCGACCACCATCACCACCGTGCCGCGTTCGAACCGGCCGGTGCCGTCGGCGGCGTACGCGAGGAAGTGCTCGGCGCCCCCGCGGACCCGCACGATCACCTCGCCGACGAGCCCGGGTCCCACCGTGCCGGTGACCCGCCCCATCAGCCCCACCATCGACGCATCGTCCATGGCCAGAGAGTACGGGCGGCTCGCACGAGGGGAAAGCGGCGGGGCGCAGGGGAACCCCGAGGGACAAGGACCCCCGGCTCGACCACCACTCCCTCGCGGTCGCGGGCACCCCTCATCGTTGATGCCACAGATCCCGAGCGGCTCGCTGTGTTCTGGTCCGAACTGCTCGGCAGGCCGGTCGTGGGACGTATGGGCCCGTACGTCTGGCTGCGGCGGGAGAACGGCCTGGGTCTGGGCTTTCAGCGAACTGCCGAACCCAAGTCGGGCAAGAACCGGATGCACTTCGACATCACCTCTCCCGATCCCGCCGCCGAGCAGCAACGGATCGAGCTGCTCGGCGGGCACCGGTTGGAGCAGTACGCCGGCGGCCAGTTCCTGGTGATGGCGGACCCCGAGGGCAATGAGTTCTGCATCATCCCTGAGGGCCCCTTCGAGTTCGACGACGAGGGGCGCGCGAACTACCCCGGCTGATGGTCGGGCTTCGATGGCACCGGACACGTACTGGTGGGGGCCAGTCCCGGCCCCAGACCAGCCACTACCAGCAACAGGCCGCCCGCAAAGCGGCCCGGACAGCTTCACCTTTCCGAGCAGCGCGAAGATCTCTTGGGCACCGGTGCTGTGGGCGTCCAGCAGCGTGAGGTACTCGCGGTCCTTGGCCGCGCTCGGTGAGTCCGTGCGCGGGGCCTGTGCCAGCAGTGCGGCGAGGGCGGGGGAGACGGGCCCGGTCGCGCCGGGCGGGTCGGCGAGCAGGGCACCGAGTCGGCGGCGGCGCTCCCGGATGGCGGCCTCCTGGCGGCCCAGGTCTGCGTCCAGTTCCTCCAGTACCTCGGTGAGCTCGCGCCCGGCGTCGTCGGCGAGTGCGTCGCGCACTTCATCGAGACCGAGGCCGAGTTCGGTGAGCCGGCGCACCCGTGCGAGCAGGACGGCATCGCGGACGCCGTAGACCCGGTACCCGTTGGGGCGCCGCTCCGGTTCCGGAAGCAAGCCCACGTGATGGTAGTGCCGGATCGCCCGGGTGGTGAGCCCCACGAGCGCGGCGATCTCTCCGATTCGCATGCCGTCAGTAGAAACTCTGCCGTCGCGTCAAGGCCAAGTGGAGGCGAACGCATGGTGAAGCGGGCCGCACCCCGTCGTTCGCGTCGTCCGAACCGCTGATGTGGAGGCTCCCCTGCCGTGGCTACCGGAACCTCGGGCGTCAGCTCGAGGAGCACGTCAAAGCGGTGCCGGTGAGGAGGCGTCCGGGATCAGCAGGTGGGGCTTTCCGGTGCCGTCGGCGGGGACGCTCCACAGGTCGGTGCTCCGCACGTCGCCGTCGCTCGGCAGGGCGTACGCCACGGTGTCGTCGTCGAGCCAGGTGGCCTGGTCGTCGACGCTGTGGCGCTCGGCCAGCGGCGTCTCGCGCAGGGTCTTCAGGTCGAGCACGTACTCGTGCCAGAGATCGGTACGGGACAGCACCCGCTTCTTGAAGGCGATCCGGGTGCCGTCCGGGGAGAGCGAGGGGCACTCCACGTTCTCGGTCAGCGTGGTGACCGTACGCCGGGACAGCGAACCGCGCACCAGGTAGGTCTTGTTCGCGCTGTTGAGCGTGGCGTAGAAGGTGTCGTCGTCGGTCGCGAAGGTGACGCCCCAGAAGTTGACGTCCGCGGCCTGGTAGGGCTTGCCGTCCTTGATGACGGAGAACGTCTCCAGGCTCGGCGTGAGCTTCATGGTGCGGGTGTCCAGGACCGAGGTCCGGGTGGAGAAGAAGGCGGACGAATAGGACTCGCCGGAGACGAAGACGGTCCAGGCGACGAAGCGGCCGCTGGGCGAGACCCGGGCCCGGCTGGGGGTGCCGGCCAGCGGGAAGGTGCGCTCGGTGCGCAGGTCGGCGTCCAGGAGCAGGGCACGGTTGCTCTGGCGGAGGACGCCGGGGTTGGACTGGAGGCAGATCCCGGTGCCGGCCGCCGCGTAGAAGCGCGCGCACGTCAGGCCGGAGCCGGTCCTGCGGCCTCCCGGGTCGGTCCTGGGGACCGAGGCGACCGCGGTGCGGTGCGGGCCCGCGGCCGCGTTGACGAACAGCAGGCGGTTCTGCCGGCCGAGCGTCAGCCGGCCCGCGCGGACCGTGGGGTCCCCGGCGTGCGGCCGGTCGGCCCGGTCGGCGCGCGCGGCGGCGTGCAGGACCGCGCCGGTGCCCACGCCGGCGAGCACCAGGACCGCCGCGACGAGGACGAGCAGACGGCGGCGCGTGGATGTCATCCGGTTCTCCTGGTTCCCCGTGGTGTTCGGTGTGGCCGTGGTGGTCATCGGTCTCCCCCGGCGGGGCGCAGCACCAGGCCCGCGACGGCCGCGCAGCACAGCAGGCCGACCGCCGAGCCGGCCAGTGCCGGGCCGTCGCCCCACACCGTCCAGGTGGCGCCGAAGGCCAGCGAGCAGCAGAACCGGGCCAGCGCCTGGCTGGTGCCGACGATGGCGAGGCCGCTGGCGCGCAGGTGTTCGGGCACGAGACCGGCGAGGGCTGCCGGGAGCACCCCGTCGGTCGCCGCGTAGAACGTGCCGTGCAGGCCGAGGACGAGCGGTACGAGAACCGGCATGCCCGGGGTGGCCGGGGCCCAGAGCAGCAGCGCGTAGGCGGTGAGCAGGGACGCGTGTCCGGCGAGGAACACCGTGCGCCGTCCCACGCGGTCGGCGAGCGCGCCGACGGGCACGGCCAGCAGCAGGAACACCACGGCGGTACCGAGCGGCAGCAGCGGGAACCACTCCTCGCCGATCCCGGCCCGCCGCTGGACGAGCAGATAGACGAAGGCGTCGCTGACGGTGGTCAGCCCGAGCAGCGCGGCGCACCCGGCGAGGGCGCGCAGCCGCGGTACCCGCAGCAGGGCCAGTGCCTCCCGCACCCGGACGGGCGGCCCGGCGGCCGGCCCGTCCTCCTCGTCGGTCCCGGAACTCCTCCCCTTCCCCGGGACGAACAGCACCAGCACGAGCACGCCCAGCACCGCGACACAGGCGCTCACCCCGAACACCGCGTCGTACCCGTCGGCCGCGGCGCGCAGGATGAGGAAGGCGGCCAGCGGGCCGAGCATCGCGCCGGTGGTGTCCATCGCGCGGTGCACGCCGAAGGCGCGGCCCTGGTGCGCGGCGGGGGTGGACAGGGAGATCATCGCGTCGCGCGGGGCGGTGCGCAGACCCTTGCCGGTCCGCTCCAGGGCGAGGACCGCGCCGAGGCTGCCGAGGCCGCCGGCGACCAGCAGGAGCGGTTTGCACAGCGCGGACAGGCCGTACCCGAGCCCGGCCAGCAGCTTGTGGTCGCGGACGCGGTCCGCCAGGTGGCCGCCGGTGAGCTGGACCAGCGCGCTGACGCCGTTGTACACGCCGTCGAGGGTGCCGAACCCCAGGGGGCTGAAGCCGAGCGTGGTGACGAGGTAGAGCGGCAGGACGGCGGTGACCATCTCGGAGGAGATGTCGGTGATCAGGCTGACCGTGCCCAGTACGAGGACGACCGGGGCGACTCGTCGCCCCGGCCCGCGTCTTCGGTCCTGGTCAGGGCCGTCCTGGACGGGCTGCGAGCGGTCGGTGAGGTACAAGAGGGGGACTCCTGGTGCGGTGCGATCAGTTCTGCCGGCTGCTGTCGTCGCGCAGCCAGGTGCCGAAGTCCTGGGCCCGGATCGCCTTCGACGCCTCGCGCCGGGCGGCGACCGCCGCCGCGACGAAGACCACGACGGGCACCAGGAGCCGTGGTTCCCGGCGGAGGATCGCTTTCAGGTCGGCCTTGCCGGTGCGCGCCGAGGCCTCGTCCGGTCCGCGGTGCTGCTCGACCTGGGCGGTGGACACCGCCGCCCGCACCCGCCGTCTCATCAGGTCCCGCCAGGTGCGGGGCGGTCGGATCACCACGGCGGCCGCGTCGACCACGCGCCGCTCCCCGGGGGTGAACGCGAGGGAGGCGGCCAGGTCGTCCGCCATCAGCGGCGGCAGCGCGGCGATCCGGGCGTGCCCGGCCTGGGAGACCGCGATGACGCCCCGGCCGAACAGTCCTTCGCGTACGGCGGGCAGCCGCTGCCACACCTGGTAGTAGGCGCGCACCCGCCAGGCGCAGGAGGCCAGCGGAATGCGCCGGTCCGGTGCGGTGGCGAGGATGCCGGAGGTGCCGTCCTCCAGGGGTTCGGCGAGCGCCCGGACGTCGGCCCCCGTGATCACCACGTCGGCGTCCACGTAGAGGCGCGGGAAGCCGCGCGCGTGGTCGTCGCCCGCCCGCATCGCGGCGTGCTTGGAGGGCACGGGGATCTCCACCACCCGGACCCGCGGGCCACGGGCGGCCGCGATCTTCGCGGTCTCGTCCGTGCAGCCGTTGCACACGACCACGATGTCGGGGTCGTCCGCACGGTCCCCGGTCTTCCCCGCCTCCCCGGGTGGGGAATCGGCCAACAGTGAGTCGAGGAGCCGGCCGATGACTCGGGCCTCGTTGTGGGCCGGGATCACGATGCTGGTCACGGGGGCAGTATGCCGTCGGCGTCACTATTGCGACATGTGTTTCGTCCAACTGTTCCCGACAGTGCGCCCCGTGGTCTAGATTGATGGCCGCCGGACCGGTTTGGGTGGGGAACTCGTTCTTGACTGTACGTCACGGACCGGTGGTTGAACGGATCTCAACAAGCAGAACAACCAGTACGTACCAGCATGCCGGGGGCATGAGGCGGTTGGGGAATCGCCGAGGCTCCCGCTTTCCAGTGTCGCTGTGTCCAGGGCACTTCGGTCAGGGTTGGCGGCGCATGTGGTGGGGGGCGCATGACCATTGAGGTCACGCATGAGCAATCGGCCGTGGAACGCAGAAGTCCACTCGGCCGCCGAAGACGTCGGGAACGGAAGTACCGCATCGTCCTGCTGGTCGCGGACGGCCTCGCGGCCGCCGCCGCGGCCTTCCTGATCCACGCGGCCTACGGTCGCTGGGCGGTGGCCCTGGTGCTGCCGCCGACCTGGATCGTGGCGATGCTGGTCCACCGTTCCTACGACCGCAGCGCCCTGGGTCTGGGGACCGAGGAGTACCGGCGGGTGGTCCGCGGCGCCGTCGCGCTGCCGGCGCTCGCGGCCGCCGCGTACGGGCTGTTCACCCGGGACTCGGACCTCCTTCATGACATGATCATGGCCGCACTGCCGGCCGCGGTGATCGCCCTCGCGATCCGGTACTGGCTGCGCCGTCGGCTGCACCGTCGCTGGGCCCGCGACCCGGACGGCAGCGCGACGCTGCTGGTCGGCCCGTCGAGCGGGGTCGTGGAGCTGGTCGGAGTGCTGGGACGCGGCGGCACCCCGCGCCTGCGGGCCGCCGGAGTCTGTCTGACCGATCCCGAGAACGCCCGGGAGATCCGCAGGTTGGGGCTTCCCGCGCTCGGCGGGCTCGACGGCATGAACGACGTCGTCCGGGCCCTGGGCATCAACACGGTGGTGGTGCTGCCCGCGCCCGAACTGGACGCCTCCGTGCTGCGCCGGATGACGTGGACCGCCGCCGTGCAGGGCGTGGACTTCCTGCTGGCCCCCGTGCTGACCGACGTGTCCGCGGCCCGGCTGGCCGTGCGGCCCACCAACGGGGTGCCGCTGATGCGGATCAAGCCGCCGAACCTCTCCCGGGCCGCGCGGCTGCCCAAGGAACTGCTGGATCGTTTCCTCGCGGCGCTGCTCCTGCTGCTCCTCGCCCTGCCGATGCTCCTGATCGCGCTTGTCGTACGGCTGGACAGCGCCGGTCCCGCCCTGTTCCGGCAGCAGCGGGTCGGCCGCTACGGCGACCACTTCACCATGCTGAAGTTCCGCACCATGCGGCCCGACTCGGAGGCCCTGCGCGCCGAGCTCGAACACCTCAACCAGAACAGCGACGGCCTGCTGTTCAAGGTGAAGGAGGACCCCCGGATCACCCGGGTCGGCTCCTTCCTGCGCCGCAGCTCGCTCGACGAACTCCCGCAGCTCGTCAACGTCGTCAAGGGCCACATGTCGCTGGTCGGCCCCCGGCCACCGCTGCCCGAGGAGGTCGAGGAGTACACGCCGGACATCAAACGCCGGCTGCTGGTGAAGCCCGGTCTCACCGGACTGTGGCAGGTCAGCGGACGCTCCGACCTGCCCTGGGACGAGGCCGTCCGGCTCGATCTCGGATACGTGGACAACTGGTCGATGGGCCTCGACCTGTCGATCCTGGCGCGCACCGGAGCCGTGGTGGTGCGCGGAACGGGGGCCTACTGATGAACCAGAGGAAGAGGGAGAAAGTGACGCAGGAGCCGCTCGGGGTCGCGGTCGTCGGGGCCGGTTACTGGGGCCCCAACCTGGTACGCAACTTCCAGGCCGCCGAAGGGTTCCGGCTGCGTTGGCTGTGCGACCTCGACGTGGACCGGGCCCGGCGGGTCCTCGGCGGCTACTCGACGGTCGAGGCCACCGCGGACTACGCGGCCGTCCTCGCCGACCCCTCCGTCGCCGCCGTCGCCGTGGCCACGCCCGCCGGCACCCACCTCGACATCGCCCTCGCCGCGCTGCGCGCCGGCAAGCACGTCCTCGTGGAGAAGCCGCTCGCGGCCACCTACGCCGACGGACTGCGCCTGGTCACCGAGGCCGAGGAACGCGGCCTCACCCTGATGTGCGACCACACCTACTGCTACACCCCCGCCGTCGGCCGGATCCGCGAACTGGTCCGCTCCGGTGAACTCGGCGAGATCCACTTCGTCGACTCGGTCCGCATCAACCTCGGGCTCGTCCAGAAGGACATCGACGTGATGTGGGACCTCGCCCCGCACGACCTGTCGATCCTGGACTTCATCCTCCCCGCAGGCGTCGAACCGGTCGCCGTCGCCGCCCACGGCGCCGACCCGATCGGCGCCGGACAGGCCTGCGTCGCCTACCTCACCCTCCAGCTCAGCACCGGCGCCATCGCCCACGTGCACGTCAACTGGCTCTCCCCGACCAAGGTGCGCACCACCATGGTCGGCGGCTCCAAGCGCACCCTGATCTGGGACGACCTCAACCCCGCCCAGCGCGTGGCGATCTTCGACCGGGGCGTGGACCTCGCCTCGCCGCAGGAGATCGGCGCGGACGAACGCCGGGACATGCTCGTCTCCTACCGCTCCGGGGACATGGTCGCGCCCGCGATCGGCGAGAAGGAAGCGCTCCGCAGCATGGTCGACGAGTTCGGCGAGGCGATCAGACAGGGCCGGCCCCCGCTGACCGACGGCCGGGCGGGCCTGCGGGTGCTGGACATCCTCGAGGCGGCCTCCCGGAGCCTCGAGTTCAAAGGCGCGGTCGTCGGCCTGCGCGCCGGGCGTTGACCGTTTCACTTCGCTGAAAGGTAAGGGCAGTTGAGCAGCGTACGCGGCAAGAAGATCCTGGTCACCGGGGGAGCGGGCACCATCGGCTCCAACCTGGTCGACCTGCTGGCCGAGGGCGGCGCCCGCGAGGTCGTCGTACTCGACAACTTCGTGCGCGGGCGGCGGGCCAACCTCGACCGGGCCCTGCCCAGCGGCGTGGTGGAGATCGTCGAGGGCGACGTCCGGGACACGGACACCGTACGGAAGGTCACCGAGGGCTGCGACCTGGTGTTCCACCTCGCCGCGATCCGCATCACCCAGTGCGCCGAGGAGCCGAGGCTCGCCAACGAGGTACTGGTCGACGGCACCTTCAACGTCCTGGAGGCGGCGGCCGCCGCCGGGGTCGGCAAGGTGATCGCCTCGTCCTCGGCGTCCGTCTACGGCATGGCCGAGGAATTCCCCACGACCGAGCGCCACCACCCGTACAACAACGACACCTTCTACGGCGCCGCGAAGGCCTTCAACGAGGGCATGCTGCGCAGCTTCCACGCCATGTACGGACTGGACTACGTGGCCCTGCGCTACTTCAACGTCTACGGCCCCCGCATGGACATCCACGGCCTGTACACCGAGGTGCTCATCCGCTGGATGGAGCGCATCGAGGCCGGCGAGCCCCCGCTGATCCTCGGCGACGGCAGCCAGACCATGGACTTCGTCGACGTCCGCGACATCGCCAGGGCCAACGTGCTGGCCGCCGAGTCGGACCTCACCGACGAGGTCTTCAACATCGCGAGCGGCACCGAGACCTCGCTCAAGGAACTCGCCGAGGGGCTGCTCGCGGCCATGGGGGCCGAGGGCCTGGAGCCGGTGCACGGCCCCGCCCGCACGGTGAACTCGGTCGTCCGCCGGCTCGCGGACACCTCGCGGGCCGCCGAGCGGCTCGGCTTCGAGGCGCGGATCGACCTGCGCACCGGGCTGCGGGACCTGGTCCAGTGGTGGCGCGCGGAGCGCGAGGCGGCCAAGTGAGCACCGACCGCATCCCGGTGATGATTCCCTGGCTCGGCGCCGAGGAGGCGCGGGCCGCCTCCGACGCGGTGCTGTCCGGATGGGTCGCCCAGGGCCCGCGGGTCGCCGCCTTCGAGAAGGCCTTCGCCGAGCGGGTGGGCGCCGAGCACGGCATCGCCGTCAGCTCCTGCACGACCGCCCTGCACCTGTCCCTCGTCGCGCTCGGCATCGGCCCCGGCGACGAGGTCGTGGTGCCCTCGCTGTCCTTCATCGCCACCGCCAACGCCGTCCGGTACGTCGGTGCCGAGCCGGTGTTCGCCGACGTCGACGCCGCCACCGCCAACCTGACCCCGGACACCGTGGACGCGGTCCGCACCCCGCGCACCAGGGCCGTGCTCGCCGTCCACCAGGGAGGTGTCCCTGCCGACGTGCACGCCCTGCGGGCCGCCTGCGCCGACTGGGACCTGCCCCTGGTCGAGGACGCGGCCTGCGCCATCGGCTCCACCGTCGGCGGCAAGCCCGTCGGCCACGGTGCCCTGCTCGCCGCCTGGTCCTTCCACCCCCGCAAGGTCGTCACCACCGGCGAGGGCGGCATGATCACCACCGACGACGCCGAGTGGGCGGCCCGGCTGCGCCGGCTGCGCGAGCACGGCATGAACGCCTCGGCGGCCGAACGCCACGCGAGCGACAGACCGGTCCTGGAGAGCTACCTCGAAGTCGGCTTCAACTACCGGATGACCGACATCCAGGCCGCCGTCGGCCTGGTCCAGCTCGGCAAGCTCGACGTGATGATCAGCCGCCGCCGCGAACTGGCCGCCCGCTACGACACGTTGCTGCACGACGTGCCCGGCCTCACCCCCGTGCGCGACCCCGCGCACGGCCAGAGCAACTTCCAGTCCTACTGGGTGCTGCTGGACGAGGACTTTCCCGTCGGCCGGGACGACCTGCTCGGCGCGCTCTCCGCGGCAGGTGTCTCCGCCCGGCGCGGGATCATGGCCGCGCACCTCGAACCCGCCTACGCGGACCAGCCGCACGCGCCGCTGCCGGTCACCGAGCGGATCAGCCGCGACTCGCTGATCCTGCCGCTGTTCCACACCATGACCGAGGCCCAGCAGGACCGGGTCGTGGCGGCCCTGCGGGAACAGGCCCGAAGATGACCGGACTCGTGATCGTCGGCGCCGGCGGCTTCGCCCGGGAGACCGCACAGGCCGTCCGGGACGCGGGCGAGGCCGAGCTGCTCGGGCACCTGGACGACAACCCGGCCCTGCACGGCACCGAGGTGGACGGCGTGCCCGTCCTCGGCGGCTGCGACCTGGTGCACGACCTGCCCGGGGTCCGGGTGGTGGTCTGCGTGGGCAACCCACGGGACTACGCGGCCCGGGCCCGGCTGGTCGGCAGGCTCGCCCTGCCCGAGGACCGCTACGCCACCGTCGTCCACCCGACGGCGGCGGTCTCCCGGACGTCCCGGATCGGCCCCGGCACGGTGCTGCTCGCGCACTGCGCGCTCACCGCCGCCGTGCGGGTCGGCGCGCACGTCGCCGTGATGCCCCAGGCCGTCCTGACCCATGACGACGTGGTCGAGGACTTCGCGACGATCACCTCCGGTGTCCGGCTGGGCGGGGGGACGCGGTTGGAGCAGGGCGCCTACGTGGGTTCCGGGGCCCTGGTCCGGGAGGGCACCACGGTCGGCGCCTGGTCGCTGGTCGGGATGGGCAGTGCCGTGCTCGGCGATGTGCCGCCGGGCGAGGTCTGGGTGGGGAGCCCGGCCCGGCGGCTGCGCGCGGCGGAGGCGCCCGCGCTGGATCAACTCGCGATGCGAACAGTGGGGGGACCGCTGACATGAACCAGATTCCTCTTGTGGACCTCAAGGCGGCCCACCAGGAGGTCGCCGACGAGGTACGGGCCGGATTCGACAGGGTCCTGGCGGGTACCGCGTTCATCGGCGGCGACGAAGTGCGTGCCTTCGAGCGCGAGTACGCCGCGTTCGGTGGCGTCGAGCACTGCGTGGGCGTCGCCAACGGCACCGACGCCGTCGAGCTCGCCCTGCGCGCGAGCGGGGTGGGGCCCGGCGACGAGGTGGTGGTGCCCGCCAACACCTTCATCGCCACGGCCGGCGCGGTGGCCAGGATCGGGGCCCGCCCGGTCCTCGCCGACTGCCTGCCCGGCAGCCACCTGCTCGACCCCGAGGCCGCGCTGGACGCCGTCGGCCCCGCCACCCGCGCGGTCGTACCGGTGCACCTGTACGGGCAGCTGGCCGAGGTCGCGGCGCTGACCGCCGCACTGCCCGAGCGGGTACGGGTCGTGGAGGACGCGGCCCAGTGCCAGGGCGCCACCCGCGACGGCCGCACGCCCGGCAGCGGCTCCATCGCGGCCACCAGCTTCTACCCGGGCAAGAACCTCGGCGCCTACGGCGACGCGGGCGCGGTGCTCACCGACGACGAGGAACGCGCCGGGCAGGTGCGGGCGATCGCCAACCACGGCGGCGTCGCCAAGTACCGCCATGACGTCCCCGGCTTCAACAGCCGCCTGGACGGGCTGCAGGCCGTGGTCCTGCGGGCCAAGCTCAAGCGGCTGGCCGACGGCAACGCGGCCCGCCGGGCGGCGGCGGCCCGCTACGACGAACTGCTCGCCGATCTGGCGGCCGCGGGCCGCGTCGTCCTCCCGGTCACCGCCCCCGGCAACGTCCACGTCTGGCACCTGTACGTCGTCCAGGTGGCCGACGCCGACCGCGACGCCGTGGTCGGGAAGCTGGGCGCCGAGGGCATCGGCGCCGGGGTGCACTACCCGGCCCCGGTCCACCTGACGCCCGCGTACCGCCATCTCGGGTACGCCCGGGGCGACTTCCCGAACGCGGAGCGGGCGGCCGACCGGATCCTGTCGCTGCCGCTGTACCCGCAGATCACCCCCGCCCAGCAGCAGCGCGTCGTGGACGCGTTCGCGGACGCGCTCCGCGGCTGACCGGCACCCGACTCACCGCCACCCCCCGCACCACCTCGGCCCCGCGGGTCGGACCAGCACAGCACCGCTGAGAGGTACACATGGAAAAATGGAGCAGACGGATCCGGGGCGGGCGCCTCGCCGTCGTGGTCGCATTGATACTGGCGGTGCTCCCGCTGGCCGGGTCCGCCCAGGCGGCGTCCGATCCCTGCGGTTCGGGGTCGAACCCGATCGTGTGCGAGAACTCCAAGCCGGGCAGCCCCAAGACCGACTGGTTCTCACCCAACGCCTACGGTGACATCAAGGGCTTCACCACCAAGCAGAGCGTCCAGGCGGGGGACACCGTCCAGTTCAAGGTCCAGTCGAAGACCCCGTACAACATCCAGATCTACCGGCTGGGCTGGTACGGCGGTGACGGTGCCCGCCAGATGTCGACGGCGGCCCAGGCGGCGGTCACCTACCCGGCCAACTTCACCACCAAGCCCGCGAGCTGCACGACGAAGAGCAGCACGGGGCTGGTGGACTGCGGCAACTGGCCGGTGACCGCGACCTGGACGGTGCCCGGCGACGCCGTGTCCGGCCTGTACATCGCGAACCTCACGCAGACCGACGGGGACGGCCTGATGCCGTACCCGTTCGTCGTCCGCAACGACTCCAGCACCGCCGCCATGGTCGTGCAGACCAGCGACCAGACCTGGCAGGCCTACAACGAGTACGGCGGCCAGGACCTGTACGACGGCGCCGGGCCCGCGCCGGACGGCCGCGCCTACGAGGTCAGCTACAACCGGCCGCTGGACATCGGCGGCGACAACGGCATCTACGGCTCCGAGTACATGATGCTGGCCTGGCTGGAGCGCAACGGCTACGACGTCACCTACACCTCCGGCGTGGACGTGTCGCAGCCGGGCGGCGCCGCCCAGCTGGAGAAGCACAAGGTGTACATGTCCTCGGGACACGACGAGTACTGGACGGGGACCCAGTACTCCAACGTCCTGGCGGCCCGCAAGGCCGGTGTCCGGGAGGCCTTCTTCAGCGGCAACGAGGTCTTCTGGAAGACCAGGCTCGCCCCCAGCATCGACGGCACGAACACCGCGGACCGCACCCTGGTCTGCTACAAGATGACCAAGATGGCGCAGAACAACGGCGTCGCCGACCCCAGCGGCGTCTGGACCGGCACCTGGATGGACCCGACCAGCACCACCTACGGCCAGTCCTACCAGCCGCCGAACATCCTCACCGGCTCCATGTTCACGGTGAACGGCTACCGCAGCGACGCGATCACGGTCCCCGGCTCGTACGGCAGGAACCGCATCTGGCGCAACACCTCCATCGCCAACCTGACCTCCGGCCAGACCGCGACCTTCCCGACCGGCACGCTCGGCTACGAGTGGGACAGCGACATCGACAACGCCACCAGACCGGCCGGCGCCATCGACGTGTCGTCCACCACGGTCGACATCCAGGACGGCAAGCTCCGCCAGGACTGGGGCAACGTCTACGGCAACGGCACGGCCACCCACAACCTGGTCGAGTTCCGGGACCAGGACTCCGGGGCGCTGGTGTTCGGGTCGGGCACCGTGCAGTGGTCCTGGGGCCTGACCGACGTGCCCACCTACAACCCCGCCGACACGGTGGTCACCGAGGACTCCCGGATGCAGCAGGCGACGGTGAACATCCTCGCCGACATGGGCGTCCAGCCGCTGACCCTGCAGAGCAACCTGGTCGCGGCCGCCGCCTCCACCGACACCACCGGGCCCACGGTCACCGTGACCAGTCCGGCGTCCGGGATCACCGTCCCGGCGCTGAAGCCGGTCACCGTCAAGGGCTCCGCCACCGACTCCGGCGGCGTGGTCGCCCGCGTCGAGGTGTCCACGGACGGCGGCTCGACCTGGCAGGCCGCCACCGGCCTGGCCTCCTGGAGCTACACCTGGACCCCGAGCACCCCGGGCGCGGCGTCCGTCAAGGTCCGCGCGGTCGACGACAGCGTCAACATCGGATCCGTCACCACCATCCCGCTGACCGTCGGACCGCAGGCCTGCCCCTGCACCATCTGGCCGGCCTCCGCCGTGCCCGGCACCGTCAACGCCGGTGACGGCAGCTCCCTGGAGCTGGGCGTCAAGTTCCGCACCACCGTGGCCGGTTCGGTCACCGGGGTGCGCTTCTACAAGTCGCCCGCCAACACCGGCACCCACACCGGCAGCCTGTGGACCGCCTCCGGCACCCGGCTCGCCACCGGCACCTTCACCAACGAGACGGCCTCCGGCTGGCAGCAGCTGAACTTCGCCACCCCGGTCACCGTCAAGGCCAACACCACCTACGTCGCCTCGTACTTCGCCCCCAACGGCGGCTACTCCTTCGACACCAGCCTCGCCGGCAGTGACGCGGGACTGGCTCCGCTGACGGCGCTGAAGTCGGGCGTCGACGGCGGCAACGGCGTCTTCCACTACGGTTCGGCCAGCGCCTTCCCGTCCTCGCAGTCCTCGGGCAGCAACTACTGGGTCGACGTGGTGCTGGACACCTCGACGGCCGGCACCACCCCGCCCACCGTCAGCTCGACCTCCCCGACCTCCGGGGCGACCGGGGCGTCCATCACGGCACCGGTGTCGGCCACCTTCAGCTCGGCCGTCGACACCGGCAGCGTGACCTTCACCGTGAAGGACGCGGCCGGTGACACCGTGCCCGGGACCGTCACCTTCCCCGCGTCGAACAAGGCGACCTTCACGCCGTCGACGGAGCTGGACCTGAACACCGCGTACACCGCGTCCGTGCAGGCCTCCGACGTCTGGGGCAACGCCATGACGGACCCGGTGACCTGGTCCTTCACCACCAGTTCCACGCCACCGGCGGTCACCTGCCCCTGTTCGCTGTGGAGTTCCGCAACCGTGCCGGCGACCACCGACATGACCGCCGACTCCAACTCCGTGGAGCTGGGCACCCGGTTCACCTCGTCGGCGGCCGGCTGGGTCACCGGCGTCACCTTCTACAAGGGCACCGGCAACACCGGCACCCACACCGGCAGCCTGTGGACCGACGGCGGCACCCTGCTCGCCAGCGGCACCTTCACCAACGAGACGGCCTCCGGCTGGCAGACGCTGACCTTCGCCTCCCCGGTGGCGATCACCGCGGACACCCCGTACGTGGTCTCCTACCACGCACCCAACGGCAACTACGCCGTGGACGGCGGCTACTTCGCGGCGGCCCACAAGTCCTATCCGCTGACGGCCACCGCCGACACCACCACCCACCACAACGGGCTCTACAGGTACGGCAGCGACGCGGCCTTCCCCAGCGGTTCCTACGGCTCCTCGAACTACTGGGTCGGCCCCGTCTTCACCGCCGACGACCCGAGCACGTCGCTGGCCGCGTCGGTCGCCGCCTCGGAGGTGACCGCGGCCACCGTGGCGCACACCGCCGACGCGGCGAGTCCCCTCGTCCTGGCCGTCCCGGCCAAGGCCGCGGTGACGTCCGTCAAGGCGACCGTGACCGTCCTGAAGGGTTCCGCGGCGGCCCGGAAGCTCCACATCACGGCCGTCGTCTCCTACGACCGCAGGACCCACCGGGCGACCGTCCACCTGTCGGCCCCGCTGCCGGACGGCACCCGGTTCGCGATCACGGTCACGGCGAAGGACAGGCACCGCGACACGGTGACGTCCCGGAGTTGGACCCTCACCAGCAGGACCACCTACAAGAAGAAGAACGACTGACCCGTCCCCACACACCGTCGGTGGCCCGTGCCCGGCAGGGCGCGGGCCACCGACGGGGATTGGCTTCACCACCGATGAGCACCGTCAGTGTTGTGATCCCCTGCTACAAGTACGGCCACTTCCTCGCCGACTGCGTGAGCAGCGTCCTGGACGAGCAGGACGGCGTCGACGTCCGCGTGCTCATCATCGACGACGCCTCGCCCGACGACTCGGCCGAGGTCGCGCTCAAGCTGGCCGCCGCCGACCCGCGGATCGAGGTCCTCGTCCACGAGACGAACAAGGGACACATCGCCACCTACAACGAGGGTCTGATGGAGTGGGCCGACGGGGACTACGTGGCCCTCCTGTCCGCCGACGACCGGCTGGTGCCGGGCGCGCTGGTCCGCGCCGCCGCGCTGCTGGACGCCCACCCGGAGGCGGGGTTCGCCTACGGGCGCCCGCTGCGCTTCCAGCACGGCGGGCCCCTGCCCAAGGCCCGTACGACCAGCACCGGTTCGGTCGTCTACCCCGGCCACTGGTGGCTGGAGCGCCGCTTCCGGGAGGGCACCGGCTGCATCACCTCCCCGGAGGTCGTCGTCCGCACCGCCCTCCAGCGCACGGTCGGCGGCTACGACCCCGCCCTGCCGCACGCCGGTGACATCGAGATGTGGATGCGGCTCGCCGCCCACGCCGACGTCGGCTACGTACGCGGCGCCGACCAGGCCTACTACCGCGTGCACGGCAAGAACATGTCCACCGTCGACTTCGGCGGCCAGCTCGACGACCTGCGCCAGCGCCTGGTCGCCTTCGACTCGGTGCTCACCAAGTGCGGGGACCGGCTGCCGGGCGCCGACCGCCTGTCCGAGCAGGTCCACACCCGTCTCGCCCGCCACGCCCTGCGCCGCGCCTACCGGGCCTACGACCGGGGCCGTACCGACGTCGTACCGGTCGAGGAGTGCGTGGCCTTCGCCGCGCAGTGCCTGCCGGGATACCGGGCGCTGCCCGAGTACCGCGCGCTGCGGCTGCGCAGACGGATCGGGCCGAGGGCGATGCCGTACCTTCAGCCGCTGGTGTGGTCGGCCGTGGCCGAGCGCGGCAGGGAGGCGCTGTGGTGGGAGTCCTGGAAGCGCCGCGGCATCTGATGGGCCACCAGTTCCGGTCAGCCCGCGACGGGGAGCCGGCCGACGGGGCGGACCGGCTCCGCCAGACCGCCCCTCCCGGCCCTGCGGCGCAGCGCGTACCGGTCGCACCAGAGCGCCACCACGATCCCGCCGACGCCGCCCAGCAGAGCGGTGCCGGCCAGGGCCCGGGTCCTGGTGCCCTGCACCGGCGCGGCGCTCGCGGCGACCAGGACCGAGGCGCTGATCCGCGCCTCGGGGGCGACGCCCTCGGCGGTCTGGAGAGCCGTCACGTGCCGGGTGTACACGTCGATGACCCGGCTCACCGCGGTGTCGGCGTCGACGGCGGAGGAGCGCTGGGCCTGCACCTGGACCGAGGGGATCAGGTAGCGCGGTGTCGCGCTGGTGCCGCTGTTGCGCGGGATCAGCTGGTACGTCCCGGCCACCCCGGCGGCAGCCAGCTCCCTGTGCCCGGCGGGGGACTCCAACTGCTGGATCACGCCGTACGACAGGGTGGCCAGCGGCGGTTGGAGGTTCGTCAGCTGGTTGGGCTGGTTGCCGGTCACGGGCGGCTTGAGCACGATCACCGCCGAACTCAGGTACCGCGGTGCGGGATGCAGCACCTGGTAGGCGCCGGCCACCGTCAGCGCGAGCGCCAACAGCAGCACGTACCACCGGCGGAGCAGCGCTTCGGCGACGTCACGAGGCGACACGGGGATTCCTTCCGTCGTCACCGATCCTCGCAGGCGCCGGGGCGAACCGCCACCAAAAGGGAGATCTCATGAGCCTCGCCGACCTCTTGGCGATCATGCGCAGGCGCTGGTACTTCATGGTGCCGCTCACCCTGCTCAGCCTGCTCGCCGGCGGATACCTGTACCGCACCATCCCGGTGTCCTACGAGTCGCAGAGCTCCGTCACCCTGCTCGACTCCACGGCGATCGCCGACATGGCGCCCACCTTCGGCAACCCGATCTCGAACGCGGGCGGTTCGCTGGTCGTCACCGCCGACGTGCTGATCAGGACGCTCCAGTCCGGCGACTCCGCGAAGGAACTGCGCTCGCGCGGCGTCACGGACCCGTACACGGTCGGCTTCGCCGCGCAGTCCGACAGCCCGCTGCTCACCCTGGGCGTCACCGGGACCGACCGGGCGAAGGTGCTCCGCGAGACCACCACCCTCACCGACTTCACGGGGGAGCAGCTCAAAGCCCTGCAGGCCGCCTCCAGGGTGCCGAAGGGGTACACGGTGCAGACCGCGCCGGTCGTCCTGCCGCAGACCCCGGTCTCCCAGTCGAAGAGCCGCTACCAGAACATCGCGGCGGTCCTCATCGCCGGGATGGTCGGCGCGTTCCTGCTGTCCATCCTGGCCGAGGGCGTCGCCGTGGTACGCCGCCGCGGACGCGCCCTGGCCGGCTACGTGCCCCGGCGCCACCGCGCGAGCCCACCCGAGCGGCCCAGGGGGCTGCTGGTGCGCAGGCTGGACGCCACGACGATCCTCAGCGGCTACCTGGTGCTGGCCTTCTTCGTCCCCTCGAACCTCACCCTGCCCGCGCTCGGCGGCGTCGGCACCCCGGCCAACGTGTTCGCCCTGCTGGGACTCCTCTGGTACCTCGCGACCTGGCTCGGCGGCCGCATCCTGCCGGCCAGGGACACCAGGCTCCCGCGCGTGGCCATGTGCGTGCTCGCGGCGGCGGTCCTGCTGTCGTACCTCGCGGACGCGACCCGCGAGAGCTCGCACGAGGAGGTGCTGGGCGCCGACCGGGGCCTCATCGGACTCGGCGTGTGGACCGCGCTGGTGGTGCTCTCCTCGGCCGGCATCCAGGAGCGCAGCCGCCTGGACACGCTGATGCGCCGGGTCGTCGTGCTGGGCACGGTGGTGGCCCTCATCGGCTACTACGACTTCTTCGCGGCCACCAACATCGCGGACTCCATCCACATCCCGGGCCTGCACTCCAGCACGGCCGGCATCAGCACCATGGACCGCGGCTCGTTCACCCGGCCGCGCTCCACCACGTCGCATCCGCTGGAGTTCGGCGGCATGCTCGCCATCCTGGTCCCCTTCGCCGTCCACCAGGCCTTCGACCCGGTGCGCCGGCACGCGGGCGCGCTGCGCCGGTGGGGCCCGGTCGCGATCATGGCGGGCGCGCTGCCGCTGACGGTGTCCCGCACCTCCATCATCGGCGTCTTCATCGTGATCCTGGTGATGGTCCCGCGCTGGAAGCCGCAGCGCCGCTGGTCCGCGATCGGTCTGATCCTGGGTTCGGTGGCCGGCTTCAAGGTGATCATCCCGGGGCTGATCGGAACCATCACCGGTCTGTTCGCCAGCTTCCTGTCCAACTCCGACAGCAGCACCCAGGCACGCACCGTGAAGTACAGCGCGATCGTCCCCTACCTCAAGGAACACCCCTGGTTCGGGCGCGGGTTCGGCACCTTCACCCCCGACCTGTACTTCTTCACGGACAACCAGTACATGCTGACCCTCGCCGAGATGGGCGTCCTCGGACTGGTCGCGCTGCTCGTGCTGTTCGTCACCGGGATCCACCAGGGCGGGGCGATCCGCAGGCTCGCCCGCACCGAGTCGGACCGGGAACTCGGACAGGCGTTCCTCGCCTCGGCCCTGGTCGCCCTGGTCATCAGCGCCACCTTCGACGCGCTGAGCTTCCCCATGTACGCCGGGATGTTCTTCCTGACCCTGGGCGCCGGCGGCAGCTACCTCGGTTTCGTCCGGCGCGAGGCGGCCGGCGCCGTCCCCGTGCCCCGTGCGGCACCCGCGGTACCCGAAGCCGACCTTCCCCGACTCGTGGAGTCCCGATGAGCAGCGTCGCCGTCATCGTCGTCACCTGGAACAGCGCCCAGGTGCTGCCGGGGTTCCTCGCCGCGCTGCCGCACGCCATGACCGGCCTCGACTGGCGGCTGGTCGTCGCCGACAACGACTCCGCCGACGACACCGTCGAGGTGCTGCGGACCCTGGCCCCGGACGCCACCGTCGTCGGGACCGGCCGCAACGCCGGGTACGCGGCCGGGATC
This sequence comes from Streptomyces sp. NPDC006655, assembly GCF_040703965.1. NCBI lineage: Bacteria > Bacillati > Actinomycetota > Actinomycetes > Kitasatosporales > Streptomycetaceae > Streptomyces > Streptomyces sp. NPDC006655. The sequence goes on from NZ_JBEYJU010000016.1 coordinate 40,800, forward strand.
AACGCCGCGCTGCGGGCGGCCGGGGAGCACGACGCCGTGCTGATCTGCAACCCCGACGTCCGGATGCGGCCGGGCTGCGCCGCACGCCTCGTCGGCGGTCTCGGGGACGGGGTCGGGATCGCCGTACCCCTGCTCTACGAGGAGGGCTCGGACACCCCGCACCGTTCGCTGCGCCGGGAGCCGACCGTGCTGCGGGCGCTCGGCGAGGCGGTGATCGGCAACACCAGGGCGGGGCGCTTCCCGGCCCTGAGCGAGCTGGTCACCGACCCCGGCGCCTACCGGAGTCCGACCCGCGCGGACTGGGCGACCGGCGCGCTGATGGCCGTCTCCGCCGAGTGCCTGGCCGCCTGCGGGCCCTGGGACGAGTCCTTCTTCCTCTACTCGGAGGAGACCGAGTTCTGCCTGCGGGCCCGCGACCTGGGCTACGCCACCCGCCTGGAGCCGACCGCCGACGCCGTCCACCTGGGTGGCGACTCCCGCGTCTCGCCCCGGCTGTGGACCCTGCTCACCGTCAACCGGGTCCGGCTGTACCGGCGTCGGCACGGTCCGCTGGCGACGGCCGCGTTCCGTACCGCGGTGCTGCTCCGCGAGGCCTCACGCGCCGCCCTGGGCCGCCCGGCCAGCAGGGCGGCCGCGGCCGAACTGGCCCGCCCGGGAGCGCTGCGCGGGGTGCCGGGACCATGATGCGGGCGGCGGTGCGCGGGCGCCGCCGTCCCCGGCGGGCCGGCCGGGCGGAGCGTCAGCGCGCCGGCCGCGTCCGCACCGCGATCAGCGACTTCGGCACCCCGAGCACCCGTTCGCTCAGCAGCTCCGAGCGGGGGAAGAGGTAGCGCATCTCGGCGCGGGTCAGCAGTTCGATGTTGACGACGGCGTCCATCGCGGACTCGGGGCTGTCGGGGCGGCTGTGCACCAGCGGCCAGCGCCGCACCAGACGCGCCCGCGCGGCCAGCGGCAGGAACTGGAAGCCGGGGGCCACGAAGTGCGGCTCGACCGGGAAGTAGCGGTACGGCGTCTGGATCCAGTGCAGCGGGGCCAGCCGCTCCACGGCGGCGACGAACCTCCGCCGCTGGCTGTGGCCGCCGACGTGCTCGATGGTCGAGTTGGAGAACACCAGGTCGTAGCCGCCGTCGGCGCTCAGCGCGGCGGCGGTCTCCGGGTCGGTGACGTCGGCGTTCTGGGCGGTGATCCAGTCGGGCAGTTCGGCGGGGTGCGCCTCCAGGTTGATCAGGTGGACGTGCTTGGCGCGCACGGGGGCGCGCAGCCACATCTCCGCCGTGCCGCCCAGGTCCACCACGCTCATGTTCTCGATGCCGGGGAAGCAGCGCCGGAAGCGTTCCCAGCGGGCGATGCGGAGTTTCTCGCCGAGTGAGCCGGGGGCGTCGACGAACTTGTTCCTGAGGGCGCGGGACGGTGCCACGGGATCAACCACCTGGGATCGGAGGGGACGGAAGAGCGGGCCTCAACTGGGCTGTCGCCATCGGGTGTAGAAGCTGGCCGGGTTCATCAGGTACCGGACGGTGGGGTGCGGCACGTGGCGTACCCGGTGCCTGCGCGCGTACCGGCGGATCAGCTCCCAGTCCTCCCGGGGCAGCACCTCGGGGGTCCGGCGCAGCCGGCTGAAGTACAGGGCGCGGGTGCGGCGGGCGACGAAGGCGTTGGTGTCCAGGAAGGCCTCGCGGGCGGCCCGGCGCCGCTCGTACGGGACCGAGAGGACGTCGTTCTCGCTGCCGTCGGGCAGCACGCGACGCAGCGCCGTGTACACGCCGTCCGGCCCGCCGGGAGCCTCCAGGACCGCCAACGCCCGCTCCAGGTGGTCGGGTTCCCACAGGTTGTCGTCGTCGAGGAACGCCACGTACCGGGAGCGGGTGAGGCGGATGCCCACGTTGCGCACCACGCCCGCGACGCCGGTGTTGCGGGCCAGCGAGACGGCGAACAGGCGGGGATCGTCCGGTAGTTCGGGCAGTCCGGCGCCGTCGTCGACCACCATGACGACCTGGTCGCCCACCGTCTGGTCCAGCGCCGAGCGGACCGCGGCCCGCAGCGCCTCGGGCCGCCGGTGGGTGGCGATCACCGTGGCGACCAGCGCCGTGGGCGGCGCGGGCAGCGCGGCCGCCAGCCGCCGGGTCTCGGCGTCCTCCGTCCGGCGCAGCCGCACCGCGCTCGGGGCGAGCAGCACCTTGTTCCTGGCCTCGAACAGCACCAGCCAGCCGAACAGCGCCTTCAGCAGCGTCCAGGGCGCCCGGGCGAGGCGGCGCGCCACGGTGCCGGTCACGGGGACGGCTCCGGCTGCACCGGGCGGCCGTCGGACAGCCGGTTGCCGCGCCACTCGTTCCCGGCGCCGTCCGCGTTCCAGTGGGCGACCGTGCCGTAACCGCCGGACGCGGGGTGGTACTGGGTGGAGAACACGTTGTTCGTGACCTTGATCCCGGTGGCACCGGTGGCACCGCCGTAGAGGGCGTAGGCGCCGCCCGCGATCCAGTTGTGGTCGACGGTGACGTTGCGGACGACCCCGGCGTCGGCGAACAGGCCGATGCTGCCCGAGGCCCCCTGCTTCAGACCGGTGGGGTTGAGCAGCGTGTTGTGGCGGACGACCAGGTGCCCGGTGTTGCCGCCGCCGCTGATCACCGCGTTGGTGTGCTGCCACTCGCCGCTCTGGTTCACGAACGGCGCGATGTCGTGGACGTAGTTGTCGTGGATGTCGCCCTGGCCCATGGACAGGGCGTCGCCGAACACCGAGACGTCGCACCAGCCGACCTCGACGGAGCTGGTCCCCATGTTCGACACCGCGTAGTCGACGCCGCCGTTGTCCGGACCCTTGCCGGGGACGGCGGTGATGGTGGTGTGCAGGATCCGCAGTCCCTTGTGGCCGGGGCGCAGGTTGACGCCCCACCAGTTGGCGGAGGTGATCCTCGTGTCGATGACGGTGACGTCGTCGGCGTAGACGTCGAGGGAGCCGGTGATGTCCCAGCCCCGGATGACCGTGCCGTTCTCGCGGACGGACAGGTTGCCGGTCCTGTGCGGGGTGAGCGGGATGCGCGGTCCGGTGCTGCGGGCGTCGGGGAACCCGCAGGCGGCGGGGGAGGCACACGCGGCCTGCGGCGCCGGCTTGCCGGACGCGCCGCTGCTGCCGGGGGCCGTCGCGCCGGGGCCGGAGGGCGTCCCGGTGGCCGCGGTCGGCGCGGCGGTGCCCGCTGTTCCCGGCGTTCGCCGCGTTCCCGGCGTTCCCGTCGATCCGCTCGCCGGGCAGGTCAGCGCGGAGTCCGGGCAGTCCGGCCGGGCGGGCCCGGCCGATCCCGAGCAGGCGGTCGCGAGGACCGCGAGCAGTCCCGCGAGCAGCGGTCCCGCGACCCTGGCGAGGCCGGTACGTCGTGACATGGGATCACCTCGTGCCCTGGGGTGAGGAGCCGACGCGGGCGGCCGCCCGGGGGTGCTCCACCCCGCGCAGGAAGTCCCGGCTGGGCAGCACGCACACCGTGTAGCCGACCAGCGCGACGGTGGTGATGATGAGGAGCGCGAGCCGCCCGTCGCCGAGCGGAGCCCGCAGACCGAGGACGATCACGGTCATCACGGCGCCGCCCAGGAACGGCCAGGCACAGGCCCGGGCGATCCGGCCGAGGCCGATGCCGCCGCGGTGCAGGGCGACCAGGAAGACGGGCACCACCAGGCCGCCCGCGACCAGGACATGCCCCTGGGAGACCCCGACGATGCCGTTCAGGTGCGCGGCCACCAGGAGCACCGGGACCAGGGCCACCAGCCACAGACCCTGCACCAGGAAGAGCGAACGGCGTTGGCCGATCGCGACCAGGCAGTCGTAGGCCAGTTCGCCACCGATGCGGATCAGGCCGAGCGCCATCAGCCAGGGCAGCGCGGCCGCCGCGGGGACCCACTGGCCGCCGTAGACCAGCCGGATGACCGGCTCCGCGAGGCCGGCCAGCAGCACGCACAGCGGGACGGTACCGGTGATCAGCACGCCCAGGGCCCGGCTGAAGCCCTTGGCGAGCGCCTGCGGCGAGCCGGCCAGACGGGAGAACCCGGCGAAGGAGACCCGGCGCGCGGCCTCGGAGATGATGCGCACGGGCCAGCCGGAGATGTTGAAGGCGAGCACGTAGAACCCGAGCGACACGTTGCCGAGGGTCGCGCCCACCACCATGGTGTCGACGTTGACCACCGCCAGGGCCAGCATGCTCGCCCCCGCCAGGGGCAGCCCGAACCGCAGCAGCGCGCGGGCCTGTCCGGAGTCCCAGCCGAACCTCAGGGTGCCGGGGGCCGCCAGCGCGCAGCCGATCAGCGTGACGACGTTCCCGGCCACCGCCCCCCAGGCGAAGCTCATCGCGCCCCGGCCCGCGAAGGCCAGCAACAGCGTCACCGCGGTGCTGATCGCGAAGTTGAGCGCATCGATGATCATCCGCTTGCCCTGGGCGAACTCCCGGGTGAGGAAGCCTGCGGGGACCTGGGCCACCCCGTCGATCAGCACGCACAGGCACATCACCCGCAGGACGCCCGCGGCGTGCGGCGAGCCCAGCAGGCCCGCCACGCCCGGCGCCGTCGCGAACAGCGCCACGTACAGCAGCCCGCTGGAGAGGGTGCTCAGGGTCAGCACGGTCGGCGCGAACCGCCGGGCGTCCCCCTCCCAGCGCACGATGGCCAGGCCCACGCCCAGTTCGTTCGCGGACAGCAGGACCAGCAGGACGGTCTGGGCGATGCCGTACACGCCCCATTCCGCGGGGCCGAGGGCGAAGCGGGCCAGCAGGATGCCGGTCGCGAAGTTGCCCAGCCGCATCACGACGGTGTTGACCAGGCTCCACCGCGCCGCCGAACGCACCTTGCGGCCGAGGGAGGGAGCGGTGACGGTCGCGGCGGCTGTCACCGGGCCGGGGGGAGCGGGCGCGTCGCTCGTCTCACCGGTCCCGCTGTCCGGTGCGCGGGCGATGTCCATGAGTCGACTCCTCGTCGAGTGGCTCGGCGGCGGACGCCACGGCCATGGCGGGCCGCGGCGGGTCGGGCTCTGCGGCGGCCGGAGCGGTGCCGGCGGACTGCGACCAGCTGGGCGGCTGCCGGATGGCGAGCGTCTCCTCGACGAGCGACCTCCCGGCCGGCGCGGTCGCGGCGGCCGGCTTCTCGTCGGGTCCGGCGGGACCGGCGGGTCCGGCCTCCGCGGCCGGGCCGTGCGGGCGCTTGCGCGCCTCCGCGTAGAAGGCGGCGGCCAGGGTGAGGACGAGACCCAGGGCCCCGGCCATGACCATGTACTCCAGCCGCGTCTTGGTCTGCGCCGCCGGGTTCTGCGGCGGCACGATCGTCGTCATCCGGATCATGGCCTTGGGGGCGACCGACTGCTGCTTCTGGAACTGGTCGAGACGTTCCTCGGCGTACGCGGTCAGGAGCCTGTCCGAGGACAGCACCGCGGCCTTGTCGGTGCCGGTGACGGTGAGCCACAGCAGCGGCCCCTGCGCGTTGTCGGCGAGCTTGGCCTCGACGGTGCCCTTGGCGCCGCGGGCCTTGAGATCCCGCAGCGAGTCGTCGGAGTTGAGGTTGCGGGCCAGGCTGTCGGCCATGCCGGTGAGCGAGGTCTGGGTGCTGAGGAAGGGATTGCCGTCGTAGGCCACCGTCGCCTTCTGGGAGTTCAGCAGCACCACGGTGCTCTGCGACTGGTACGTCACCGGGACCAGCACGGTCACCGCGAAGACCAGGCCGGCGGTCAGCAGCAGCCCCGGCAGCAGGACGTACCAGCGCCTGCGCAGCACCCGGGCGATCTCAGCGAGATCCATGACGGTTCCCCCTCGCGACCAGACGTTCGACGAGCATATGTTGCAAGCGGATCATATGGGGAACGTTCGATCCTTGGGTCGGGGCCGATCGGTCGGTCTCGGGCGGGAGTCGGCGGTGCCGCCGGCCAGCAGCACCTCGGCGATGCGGTCGCTCGCGCGGCCGTCCCACAGGTCGGGCCGGCGCGGCGCGGGCGGCGCGTCCAGCACCGCGTGCACGGTGGCCGTGATCCGCGCGGGATCCCGGCCGGCCAGCACGTTGGTGCCCTGCTCGACGGTGACCGGCCGCTCGGTGTTGTCCCGCAGCGTCACGCACGGCACGCCGAGCGCGGTGGTCTCCTCCTGCACCCCGCCCGAATCGGTGAGGACGACCCGGGCGGCATCCTGCAGCGCGATGAAGTCGAGGTATCCGGCGGGCGGTACGAGCCGCACACCCCCCGGCACGCCGATCTCGGCCAGCCGGCCGGCCGCCCGTGGGTGCACGGGCAGCACGAGCGGCAGGCGGCCGGCGACCTCTCCCAGGGCCTTCAGCAGCCCCGTGAGGACCTCGGGGTCGTCCACGTTGGCCGGCCGGTGCAGGGTGACCAGGCCGAACCCGCCCTCGGCCAGGTCGAACCGGTCCAGGACGTCCGAGGCGCGGGCCCGCTCCAGGTTGGCGAGGAGCGTGTCGATCATGACGTTGCCGACCAGGTGGATCTGGTCCTCCCGGTAGCCCTCGGCGCGCAGGTTGTCGACGGCGTCGGGGGAGGGGGCCAGCAGGTAGTCGCTGACCCGGTCGGTGGCGACCCGGTTGACCTCCTCCGGCATGCTCCAGTCACGGCTGCGCAGCCCCGCCTCGACATGGGCCAGCAGCGGCCCGGCCTTGGCGGTGACCAGGGCGCAGGCCAGCGTGGAGTTGATGTCGCCGACCACCACGACGACGTCCGGGGCCACCTCGGCGAGCAGCGGCTCGAACGCGGTCATCACGCGGCCCGTCTGCTCGGCGTGGCTGCCGGAGCCGACGCCGAGGAAGCGGTCGGGCGGGCGGATGCCGAGGTCGGCGAAGAACACGTCGTTCATCGCCGGGTCGTAGTGCTGGCCGGTGTGGACGAGGAGCACCTCGGCGCCCCGGGCCTCCAGGGCGTCCATCACCGGTTTGATCTTCATGTAGTTGGGGCGGGCCCCGGCCACACAGACGACTCGCATGGTTCAGAGCACCTCGATGGTGGGTCCGGACGGCAGCCTGCGGCGGCAGTCCAGGACGAAGGGGGCGTGTTCGGCGACGAGTTCGTAGTCGAAGCCGTCGTGGTCGGTGAGCAGCACCACCACGTCGGCGTCCGCCAGCTCCCGCTGGGTCGGTTCGACCCGCACCAGCCGGCTGTCCACCGGCAGGCTCTCCACCACGTGCGGGTCGGCCGCCCTGACCTGCGCGCCCATGTCCAGCAGCAGCTGGGAGATGCGCAGCGCGGGCGACTCGCGAGCGTCGCCGGTGTTTTTCTTGTACGCGAGGCCCAGCAGCAGGATGCGCGAGCCGTTCACCGAGCGGCGCCTGTCGTTGAACAGCTCGCTGATGCGCCGTGTCACGTACTCGGGCATGTGGCTGTTGATGTCGTTGGCCAGCTCCACGAAGCGGAAGCTCTGCCCGAGTTCGCGCTGCACCCGCCAGGACAGGTACGAGGGGTCGATCGGCAGGCAGTGCCCGCCGACACCCGGCCCGGGCGTGAACCTCATGAAGCCGAAGGGCTTGGTCGAGGCGGCGTCGATGGCCTGCCAGACGTCGATGTCCAGGTGGTGCGCGAACATCGCGATCTCGTTGACCAGCGCGATGTTCACGTGCCGGAACGTGTTCTCCAGGAGCTTGGCGAGCTCCGCCTCCTTGGGCGAGCCCACCGGCACGGTGGTGTCGACGAGTTGGGCGTAGAAGCCCTGAACGGCCTTGAGCGAGGCCTCGTTGACGCCGGAGACCACCTTCGGGGTCTCCTTGAAGCCCCACACCGTGTTGCCCGGGTCGATCCGCTCGGGGCTGTACCCCAGGTGGAAGTCGGAGCCCGCGGTCAGGCCCGACCCCTCCTCCAGGATCGGGGCGAACAGCTCCTGGGTGGTGCCGGGGTAGGTGGTCGACTCCAGGACGACGGTGGCCCCGGGGCGCAGATAGCGGGCGAGGGTGACCGCCGAATCCCTGATGTAGCGCAGGTCGGGGGTGCCCTCGTGCAGCGGGGTCGGCACGGTCACCACGGCGATGTCGAAACCGCCGCAGTCCCGGGCCGCGTCGCTCGGGCGGTAGGTGCCGTTGTCCAGGGCCGCCCGGATGCGCTCGGAGGAGACGTCCTCGACGAAGGACTCACCGGCGGCGAGACTCTTGATCCGCCGGGTGTCGACGTCGTAGCCGATCACCTCGTGGCCGACCTCGGCGGCCCGGACGGCCAGCGGGAGGCCGACGTATCCCTGTCCAACCACGACGACACGCATCAGTGACTCCTGTTCGCGGGAGCGGCCGGCGGGGCGGGGCGGAACCGCTCGCGCGCCGTCATGAGGAGGAAGGCCACATTGGTGGTGAGATAGCGGCGGCCCAGCCGGCGCGGCTCCTGGAGCGCGCGGTAGAGCCATTCCATGCCCAGCCGCTGCCAGGACTGCGGGGCCCGCTTGGTGACCCCGGCCAGGATGTCGAAGGAGCCGCCCACGCCGTGCACCACACGGGCGCCGGTGCGGGTGCCGTACGCGGCGGTGAAGATCTCCTTCTTCGGCGAGGTCATGCCGAGGAACAGCAACTGGCCGCCGCTGCGGGCGATCCCGTCCGCTATCTCCTCCTGCTCGGAGTCGTCGAAGTAGCCGTTGCGGCTGCCGGCCACCTTCAGGCCGGGGAAGCGGTCGGCCACCTGGAGCAGCATCCGCTCCAGCACCTCCTGCCGCGCGCCGAGGAAGTACACCGAGAAGCCCGCGGCCTCCGCCTCCGCCAGCAGCCGCAGGAACAGGTCGATCCCGGCCACCCGCTCCGGCAGCGGGGCGCGCAGCACCCGGCCGGCCCAGACCACGGCCTGTCCGTCGGCCAGCACCAGGTCGCAGCCGGCCACGGCCCTGGCGAGCCGTTCGTCCCGCCGCATGGTGACCAGCTTCGCGGCGTTGACCACGCCGATCTCCAGCTGTCCGCCGTCCCGGACCGCCGCCAGGCAGCGTGCCACGGTCTCGTCCATCGTCAGCGGGTCGAGCTCGACCCCGAACAGCGTTCTTCGCTCGCTCATATCCGGCCCCCCTGCCAGGCGTAGAGCATCCAGCCGAGTTCGTACGGCCGGCATTCACGGTCCACGGCGACCGGCCGGTACACCCGGTCCAGGGCCTTCAGCCGAAGGCTCGGGGCGATGCGGGTGGACAGGCCCCGGGCCGCCCGTACGGCCTTCTTCGGGTCCCCCCGGTACACCTTGCGCCAGGTGGCGCCGAGTTCGTCCAGGATCATGGGTTCCCGGGACCCGGAGCCGGCCAGTTCGGGAACGTCCGTCATCCAGCGCAGGCCCCTGCGGATCGCCGCGCCGAAGTCGGAGCCGCCCGCGTCGGCCAGGTCGAACAGGGCCGTCGGCGCCATCGCGTGCTGGTGGACGCTGTAGACCGGGTAGCCCTCGACGACACCTCCGGTGCGCGCGTCGTAGTGCCACCACCACTGCCCGTCCTCGCCCTGCAGCTCACAGATGCGCGCCGCGCACGCGTCCGCCGCGGCCAGCGCCTGCGGATCGCCGTCCCCGTCGCCACTGGCGTGGGCACGGGCCAGGGCCTGCAACGGGTACGTCTGATCGGCGAAGCAGCAGACATGCGCCCGGTACCAGGGCAGCAGGCCGGGTCCGGTGGCGTGGGGGAAGAGCGGGCTGTCGCCGATCCGGGCCCGCAGCAGCCGGTCGCGAGCCGCGCTGAAACGTCTCTCCACATCGACCGTGTCACGCGCCGCCGCGAGGGCGGACAGCACCCAGGCGGCCTCGACGGTGTACTGCGGACGGTCCGGGTCGTCCAGCGCCTCGACCCGGGCCAGGGCGTCGGACAGCTTGGGGTGCCCGGTCTCCGCGGCGGCCCAGGCGATGAGCGCGGAGTCGCCCAGGTTGGTCACCGCGGGCAGCGACTCCACCAGCAGCCCGGCGAACTCCTGGGCGGTACGGCCGCCGAGCACCGCGCGCTGGCGGTCCTCGGGCAGGTACTGCGCACCGAGCACGGTGATCGCCGCGTACCGGGTGCTGATCCCGCGCCGCTCCAGCGTCCAGCGGCCATCGGGGTCCTGGTGCCCGGCCATGGTGAAGGCGAAGGCCTCACCGCCCGGCAGCAGCATCGACGGCAGCCCCGACTCGGCAACGGTGAGCAGCCGTTGGGCGAGCGCGAACAGCGAAGGGTCCGCGAGTTCGAGCGCTGCCAGGCGTGTCGTGGTCATGATCTGGGCACACCAACCCCCCTGTGGGTCCTTTATGCGCATGCTTGAGTACGCCTCGGCACAGTCGGCCGGGCGGGACGAAGAAGGCGGACGTCAGTGGTCAGCCGTCAGGACGGTCGTCGCTCCCGGCTGGAGGCGTAGCTGTCCACACCACGTAGTAACCCCCCCTGGGCACTTATGGTTTGTGCGCTCATTGTGCTTTGTCTGCACAGTTCGCGCACATGTTATGCCACTAGATGTTCGAGGAATTGCGTTTTGCGGGAAACAGCTGAAAACAGCTGTCATGAGCGTTCGACGAGCTCGCCGTCCTTCTCGTCGTGCAGCGCGCCCGTCTCGGGACACTCCCAGACGCCCGGCTCCGCGTCCCGCTCGACCAGCCGTACGCCGGCCCGGCCCACCCAGCCGATCCGGCGCGCCGGAACCCCGGCCACGAGCGCGAAGTCCGGCACGTCCCGGGTCACCACCGCACCCGCCGCCACCAGCGCCCAGCGGCCCACCCGCACCGGCGCCACACACACCGAACGAGCTCCCAGCGACGCCCCCTCGGCCACCACCACGGCCACGGCCTCCCAGTCGCCCCCGCGCTTGAGCCTGCCCCGCGGATCCACCGAACGCGGGAAGTAGTCGTTGGTGAGGACCGCGGCCGGGCCCACGAACACCCCGTCGCCGAGCACCGCGGGTTCGTAGACCAGCGCGTAGTTCTGCAACTTCACGTTGTCGCCGATCCGCACGCCCGGGCCGACGTAGGCGCCCCGGCCCACGATGCAGCCGCTGCCCAGCCTCGCGTCCTCCCGGATCTGGGCCAGATCCCAGACCGCCGTTCCGTCGCCGACCGTGGCCCTGTCGTCGACCTGGGCGGTGGGCTGGACCTTGAAGTTCACCTGGTTGAACCTTTCTTCTCAGTGGGTCGTCGAGGTGTCCGTAGGCGTCGGCCGGATCCCTGATGCCGCCGACCGCGAGGTCGTCACCGACCGACTCCACGAGACGACAAAGGTGCCTTCATGCGCATCACCCTACTTGTCCAGGACACGCCGAAGGGGCGGAATCCGCACACTGTGGGGGTGGGGTGACCCGTGCGAGTGGCCGGGGCGGGCTCCCGGTGTCAGCCTGGGGTTCCGGGTGTGCAAGGGACGGAAGCGGATGACCTCTGAGATCGGCGGGCCGGCCGTCCCCCGGGAGGAGTTCGACGCGTTGTTCGCGGCGCTCCGTACCTGGGGGCGCTGGCAGCGTGCCGACCGGGGTGCCTTCAACCGGGTGACCGCCGGACACGCCCGCCGGGCCGCCGCCCTGGTGCGGTCCGGGACGGTCGTGCCGACGGCGCTGCCCTGGAACACCCGCTCCGGACCGGACAACCCCACTCCGGCGCTGCACCACATGACGGATCTCGGCGACGTGGAGAGCCCGGAGCCGGCCACCCACAAGGACTTCGTCGCGGCCGACTACCACGGCAAGGGCGTCACCCATCTCGACGCCCTCAGCCATGTCGCCTACCGCGGGGAGCTGTACGACGGCCGGCGCGCCCGCGACCACATCGACGCCGCGGGCGCCCGCTTCGGCGCGGTGTCGGCGCTCGGGCCGCTCGTCACGACGGGCGTGCTGCTCGACATGCCCGCCGTCCTCGGCCTCGACTGGCTCGAACCGGGGCGGGCGGTACGCGCGGCCGACGTCCTCACGGCCGAGCGGGCGCTCGGCGTGACCGTCGGCGAAGGCGACGCCGTACTGCTGCGCTCCGGCCACGCCAGGCGCCGACGGGAACGCGGCGCCTGGGACTCGGCGGCGTCGAGCGCGGGCTTCCACGTGGACGCGCTGCCGCTGCTGGCGGAACGGGGCATCGCGCTGCTCGGCGGAGATGGCGACAGCGACGTACGGCCCTCACCGGTGCCCGGGGTGCACTCGCCCGTGCACGCCCTCGCGGTGGCCGCGCTCGGAGTGCCGCTGCTCGACAACCTCGACCTGGAAGCGCTGTCCGCCGCTGCCGCCGAGGCGGGCCGGTACACCTTCATGCTGGTCGTGGCGCCGCTGGACATTCCGGGCGGGACCGGATCGCCCGTCAACCCGGTCGCGGTCCTGTGACCGCCGCGGGCCGCGGGCGGGATCCGGCAGGCGATGACTCTCGCGTTCAATGTCCGTATTCTCGTTTATGTCGCTTTCTTTGCGAAAAACTGATTCTTGCGACGGTGAGCGAGGCGCAGAGTGATGCGGTCCGGCGGGCAACCAGTTCCGGCCAGGCGGCCGACGGGTGATGCGGGTCCCGTACGTTTCCGTGAGCGGTTCCTGCAGGGTGAGCAGGTCGACAGCGGAGTACGGGCGCCGATCCTGGGCTCCTGGCTGCGCTGCCGGTCCCTCGGTCTCTCCTCCGACCGGGCCGACCTGCCCTTCCACGGGGACTTCGACCCCGACGGGCCGCTCGTGCGGGCCGCGGTTCCCGTGCTGGACCGGCTCCAGGCCCGGTTCTCGGGCAGCCAGATCAACATCTCGCTCGCGGACGCGGGCGGCACCGTCCTGCTGCGCCGCTTCGGCGACCCGGCGATGTCCCGCAGCCTGCCCGCGATCCAGGTGGAGCCCGGCTTCGTCTTCGCCGAACGGTTCGCCGGCACCAACGGGATCGGGCTCGCCCTCGCCGAGCGCGGCCTCGTCCGGGTCTTCGGCGCCGAGCACTTCGCGGAACGCGCCCAGGGCAACGCCTGTATCGCCGCGCCCGTCCGGGACCCGCTGAGCGGGCGCATGGAGGGCGTGCTGTGCTTCGGCTACCACCGCAGCGCCGAGGCCCCGGTCCTGGGCGACATCATCTGCCGGGCGGTACGGGCCGTGGAGGGCAGGCTGCTACGGCAGAGCTCGGCCCGCGAGCGGGTCCTGCTCAGGGCGTACGAGGCCGCCGCCGACCTCCCCCCGGGGCGCCCGGTGGACGAACGGGTCCTGGACCTGCGCCCCGGTGACCGGGCCATCCTCATGGAGAAGGCGGCCGAGCTCATCTCCCGCGGCCGGTACGCCGCCATGGGCGTCTCCCTCTCCGACGGCCGCCGCGTCACGCTCGTCAGCCGCCGGGTGACCGGCCCCTCGGGGGTGCAGGGCCTCGCCGTGGAGATGCTGCTGCCCGGCCTCGCGGCGACGACGCCCCTGGACGTCTCGCGTCATCAGGTGCGGCTGGACACGGCCTTCGGGGCCGTGGCGGGGAACGGGCTCGGGGCTCCGGGGGGCACCCTCATGGTCGGTCGGCTGCACGCCGCCGCACGGCACGCGGTGGCGGCGGGAACGCCCGGAGGCACGACCCGGACGAACCCGGCCGGGCCCCCGGACCGTTCCCCCGCCGGACGCCCACCCGCCCTCCTCCTCGCCCCCGCCCCGCCCGGTCCCCCCACGGAGGCTGCGGTCGCCGCCCCGTCCGGTTCTCCCGCCGAGGGCTCCGTCGCCGCCCCGTCCGGTTCTCCCGCCGAGGGCTCCGTCGCCGCCCCCTGCGGTCCTCCCGCCGAGCCCTCCGCCGCCGCCTCGCCCTGGTCGGCCCTGCGTCCCGCCTCCCCGCCGCTGTCAACCGGGCCGGTCCCCGAGGGTGCAGCCCGCACCGGCACGGGCGACGGGGGTGCCGCCCGCACCGGCGCAGCCGTCCCGGGCCCCGAACCTCCCGGCGCCGCGCGACGGCTCGTCCTCTTCGGTGAGCCCGAGGTCGGCGCCTACGCCCTGGCCGCGCGCCGCAGGCTGGAGCTGCTGTCCGAGGCCAGCACACGGATCGGCACGACGCTCGACGTCCGCCGCACCGCCGAGGAAATGGCGCTGACGGCCGTACCGAGGCTCGCCGACCACGTGACCGTCGACCTGCCCGACGCGGTACTGCGCGGCGAGGAGGCCGACGACCCGCTCGGCGACCTGCGCCGGACGGTGGTGCACGGAGTCCGGGACGGACTGCCCTTCACTCCGGTCGGCAAGCGGATCGACTTCGGTCCCGCCACCCCGCAGCTGCGCTGTCTCAGCAACGGCCGGGCCGAGCTGGAGCCGGACCTCCAGGCCGCCGCCGGCTGGCTCGCACAGGATCCCGAGCACACCGAACGGCTGCTCGCGGAGGTGCACTCGCTCATCGCCGTACCGCTGGTGGCCCGGGGCGTCGTCCTCGGCATCGCCAGCTTCTACCGCGGGCAGGGTTCCGCCCCCTTCGGCGACGACGACCGCTCGCTGGCGCTGGAACTGGCCAGCAGGGCCGCCCTCTCGATCGACAACGCCCGCCGGTACACCCACGAACGTTCGATGGTGCTGGCCCTCCAGCGCAGACTGCTCCCGCACGGGCTGCCCGACCAGGACGCCGCGGAGATCGCCCACCGCTACCTGCCCGCCGAGTCGGACGTGGGCGGCGACTGGTACGACGTCATCCCGCTCTCCGGCACCCGGATCGGGCTGCTCGTCGGCGACGTCGTCGGACACGGCATGCTGTCGGCGGCCACCATGGGCCGGCTGCGCACCGCCGCCCGCAGCTTCGCCGAGCTGGACTTCCCGCCGGACGAGGTGCTCACCCACCTCGACAACCTGGTCGGCCGACTGGACCGCGACGACCCCGACGGCGAGGGCTCCGGCATCATCGGCGCGACCTGCCTGTACGTCGTCTACGACCCCACCACGCAACGCTGCGTCATGGCCCGCGCCGGCCACCCGCCGCCCGCGCTGGTCGGCCCCGACGGCAGCGTCCGCTACCCCGACCTGCCCGCGGGACCCCCGCTCGGGCTCGGCGGGCTGCCCTTCGACGCCGTCGAGGTCGACCTGCCGGAGGACAGCCAACTGGTCCTCTACACGGACGGACTCATCGAGGACCGCCACCGCGACGTCGACGCCGTACTCGAACAGCTGCGCGGTGCCCTGGCCGGCCACCCGGAGCGCACGCCCGAGGAGACCTGCCGGGCCATCCTGGACCGGGTGGCACCCGCCCACCCCTGCGACGACATCGCCCTGCTCGTGGTCCGCACCCACGGACTGGCCGCCGACCGGATCGCCACCTGGGAACTGGCCCCCGACCCGGCCCTCGTCGGCGAGGTCCGTGCCGCCGCCCTCGCCAAGCTCACCGAATGGGGTCTGGACGACACCGCGTTCGCCATGGAGCTGATCCTGAGCGAGCTGGTCACCAACGCCATCCGGCACGGCACCGGCCCCATCCGGGTACGGCTGCTGCACCACCGCACCGTGATCTGCGAGGTCGTCGACACCAGCAGCACCGCCCCGCACCTGCGCCGGGCGGCCAGCACCGACGAGGGCGGCCGCGGCCTGTTCCTGGTCGCCCAGCTCGCCCGGGCCTGGGGCACCCGGCACCTGTCCCAGGGCAAGGTCATCTGGGCCGAATGCGGACTCGACGGCGTGTGAGGCGAAGACAGCCACCCCGTATCGTACGGATTGATGTAATTTTCTACCGTGTGTGACGCTCCCGGTCAGGACGCGGCTTCCCCCGTCGCGCCGGAATCCGTGGTCGCCGTCCGCGGACTCGTCAAACGGTTCGGCGGCACCCTCGCACTGGACGGCGTCGACCTCGACGTGCACGCCGGCAGCGTCCTCGCCCTGCTCGGACCCAACGGCGCCGGGAAGTCCACGCTCATCAAGGTGCTCGCCGGCGTCCACCGTCCGGACGCGGGCCGGATCACCGTCGCCGGAGCGCCCCTCGGCAGCCGTGCCGCCACCCGCGCGATGTCCTTCATCCACCAGGACCTGGGCCTCGTGGACTGGATGACGGTCGCCGAGAACGTCGCCCTGGTCGGCGGATATCCACGCCGCGCCGGCCTGATCTCCTGGCGCCGCACCCGTGAGCGCTGTGCCGAGGCCCTGCGGATCGTCGCCGCCCACCTCGACCCCGACGAGCCCCTCGCCGGGCTCGCCCCCGCCGAGCGCTCCCTGGTCGCCCTCGCCCGGGCCCTCGCGGTCGACGCGCGGCTCATCGTCCTGGACGAGCCCACCGCCCGCCTGCCGGCCGCCGACTGCGCCCGGCTCTTCCGGGTCCTGCACGACCTGCGCGACCAGGGCCGCGCGATCCTCTACGTCAGCCACCGCCTCGACGAGGTCCGCCAGGTCGCCGACACCTTCGCCGTGCTGCGCGACGGCCGGCCGGTCAGCCACGGCCGGCTCGCCGGGTACGGGGCCGCCCGGCTCGTCCACGACATCACCGGCGAGCAGCCCCCCGACCGGCGTCCCGCCGCTGCCGGCGGCCCGCCGGGAGCGGTCGTCCTCACCCTCGACGGCTTCCGCACCACCGGCACGGGCCCGGTGAGCCTGACACTGCGGGCAGGCGAGTCCGTGGGCCTCGTCGGTCTCTCCGGTGCCGGGCACGTCGAACTCGGCCGTGCGCTCGCGGGCGCCCTGCCCGTCCTCGGCGGCACGGCCACGCTCGACGGCCGGCCCTACCGCCCCCGCACGGTCGCCGGTGCCGTCGCCCGCGGGGTCGGCCTGGTCCCCGGCGACCGCCTCCGCGAGGGCCTGCTCCCGCGGCTGACCGTGCGGGAGAACCTGCTGGCCAACCCCCGCGCGGACGGCGTCCCGGCGCTCGCCCTGATCCGCCCGCGCCGGGAACGGGCCGAGGCCGCCGCACTGATCAGGGCACTCGCGGTGCGCCCCCACGACCCCGAGGCGCCCGTCGCCACCCTCTCCGGCGGCAACCAGCAGAAGGTCATGATCGGCCGCTGGCTGCGGGTGGGCCCCCGGCTGCTGATCCTGGAGGAACCCACCGCCGGCGTCGACGTCGGCGCGAAGGACGCGATCCACCGGCTCCTCGACGAGGCCCTCGCCAAGGGGCTCGCGATCCTGCTCGTCTCCACCGACTTCGACGAGGTCGCCGACGTCTGCCGACGCGCCCTCGTCCTGGTCCGCGGCTCGGTGACGGCCGAGCCCGGCGGCGGCGCCCTCACCGCCGCGGCGCTCACCCGGGCCGCCTCGGCCGTGCCCCCGTCCGGAACCGGGGGCGGCCCATGACCGGTCGCACGCCCCGCCCCGCCGGCCACCTGATCGGCTCCTACGGCCTGCCGGCCCTCACCGTCCTGCTCGTCCTGGTCTTCTCGCTCGCGCTGCCCCGGACCTTCCCCACCTTCGACACCGCCGACTCGATCCTCTCCACCCAGTCCATCCCGGCCGTCCTCGCCCTCGCCGCCATGGTCCCCGTCGTCACCGGAGCCTTCGACCTCTCCCTCGGCTACGGCCTCGGACTCGCCCACGTCCTGGTGCTGAAGCTGATCGTCGACGAGGGCTGGCCCTGGCCGCTCGCCTGCCTCGCCGTGGCCGTGGGCGGCGCCGCCGCCGGGGCCCTCAACGGGGTCGTCGTGGAGTTCGGACGGATCGACTCCTTCATCGCCACCCTCGGCACCGGCAGCATGATGTACGCGCTCACCGGCTGGGTCACCGGCGGCAGCCGGATCGTGCCGGGCCCCCAGGGCCTGCCGCCCGCCTTCACCGACCTCTACGACGCCCGGTTCCTCGGCCTGCCGGTCCCCGCCTTCTACGTCCTCGCCCTCGCCGCCGTCCTCTGGCTGGTGCTGGAGCGGCTGCCGCTCGGCCGCTACCTGTACGTCGTCGGCTCCAACCCGCGCGCGGCCGAACTGGTCGGCGTGCGGACCCGTACCTGCACGGTGTACGCGTTCACCGCGGCGGGACTGCTCGTCGGCCTGGCCGGGGTGCTGCTCGCCGCCCAGCAGCGACAGGGCAACCCCAGCGTCGGCCTCGACTACCTGCTGCCCGCCTTCACCGGGGCCCTCCTCGGCTCGACGGCGATCCGGCCCGGCCGCCCGAACGTGCTCGGCACGATCGTCGCCGTCGCGGTGCTCGCCGTCGGCCTCACCGGCATCGGCCAGCTGGGCGCCGACTTCTGGACCGTGCCCCTCTTCTACGGCGGCACCCTGCTGATCGCCGTGGCCCTGGCCGGTTACGCGTCCCGGCGCCGGCTTCGCGCCGGTACCGTCTCCCCGCCCGGCCCGCCGCAGCCGGCGGAGGGCGGCGCCGAATGAGCCCCGGCCCGCCGCGCGCCGCCACCCCGTCCCGGAACGGGCTCCCCGGGGCCCGACCGGGCCGGGTCGCCCGGTGCGCCGTCGCCCTGCTGGCGACGGCGACCGTGCTCACCGGCTGCGACCACGGGTCGGCTCGGCACGCGCCGGGGGAGTCGGCCACCGGTCCGAGCGGCTGCCCCGCCGCCTACGACACCGCCCGCGCATCCGTCGCGCGCGCGGAACGCGCCGACGTCCCCTGGAACGGTCCCACCACCGGGCCACGCGCGGTGACCGGCAAGTCCCTCGTCTACGTGGCCCAGACCATGACCAACCCCGGGGTCGCCGGGGCCGAGCAGGGCGTCCGGGAGGCGGCGCGGATCGTCGGGTGGAACGTCCGGGTGATCGACGGCG
Source organism: Streptomyces sp. NPDC006655 (assembly GCF_040703965.1). Taxonomy (NCBI): domain Bacteria; kingdom Bacillati; phylum Actinomycetota; class Actinomycetes; order Kitasatosporales; family Streptomycetaceae; genus Streptomyces; species Streptomyces sp. NPDC006655. The sequence continues at coordinate 59,291 of NZ_JBEYJU010000016.1, forward strand.
GCGGCACCCCGGCCGGCATCCAGGCGGCGATGGGCCAGGCGGTCGCGCTCAGGCCCTCCGGCATCGTCGTCGGCGGCTTCGACCCCGGCACCACCTCGCAGCAGGTCGCCCGGGCCGCCGCCCAGCACATCCCGCTGGTCGGCTGGCACGCGGTCGCCGCCCCCGGCCCCAGCCGCAGGCCCCCGCTGTTCACCAACGTCACCACACACGTCCAGGACGTCGCCCGGATCAGCGCCCGGTGGATCATCCAGAACGCGCACGGGCGGGCCGGTGCCGTGATCTTCACCGACGACTCCATCCCGTTCGCCCGCACGAAGTCCCGGCTGATCGCGGCGGAACTCGCCACCTGCGCGGGCGTGCACGTCCTCGCCTACGAGAACATCCCCATCCCGGACGCGAGCACCCGGATCCCGCGCGAGGCCGCCTCGCTCCTGTCCCGGTTCGGCGCCCGCTGGACCCACTCCGTGGCCATCAACGACCTCTACTTCGCCGACGCCGCCCCCGCTCTCCGCGCGGCCGGCGCACCGGGTGCGGGACCGCCGTTCAACATCGGCGCGGGGGACGGCGATCCGTCGGCCTTCCAGCGCATCAACAGCGGTCAGTACCAGTCCGCCACCGTCCCGGAGCCGCTGACCCAGCAGGGCTGGCAGATCGTGGACGAGTTCAACCGCGCCTTCTCGCACGCCCGGCCCAGCGGATACGCGGCCCCGGTGCACGTCGCCACCGCGGGCGACTCCCACGGGGCGACCACGTGGGACCCGGCGGGCTACCGGCAGGCGTACCGGAAGATCTGGCGCGGCTGACGGCCGGGGCGTGTCAGACCGCCGACAGGTCGATCGCCCGGTCCAGGTCGCGGGGGCGCAGGACGCGCAGGATCGCCTCGAGGAGGTAGTGGCCGGCACAGGGGAGAGAGATCTCGACGCCGTCCTCGGCGGGGCGGTTGCGGGTGCAGCGGGCCACCACGGCCTCGGCGCGTGTGGAGGAGTCTTGCATGCCGACTCCGGTCCCGAACATACATGTGCGCAAAGTTCATGTACGTGACTGGGTGGGCGGCCGTCGAAGGCTCGCGATCCCCCCGGCCGGCACCTGCCGCCGCGTCGGCAGCGCGCTGTGTCGTGCCCCCGACCGCACCACGCTGTTCGCGACCCCGGACACCTTCGTCGGCGACGACAGCCCCATCTCCTACGGCGCCAGGTGCGGCGCGGGCGGGGTCCTCGGCCCGGCGGCCGGCGCCTGCGACACCGACGCGGCCAACCCGCCGTGGGCCTGGGACGACGCCGACGCGGCCAACCCGCCGTGGGCCTGGGACGACGCCGACGACCAGCCCGGCCGTGGCCACCTCGCCACCGACCCCGCCGAACTCGTCTGGGACTACTTCTCCTGGCCCGGCCGGCCCGCCGCACCGGACGTCGCCTACACCTGGGACCAGTACCACGGCATCACCTCGTGATCAGGGCTCGGCGCGCGTGATCGGTCCGGAGCTGGTGTGCTGGGGAGGAGGTTCCGGACCGTTTCCGTCGTACCCGCTCCGGGAGAGGCGCCATGAGTACCTACCGAGTCGCGCAGGTGTCCGCCGCGGGCGGGTCGTTCGAGATCGTCGAACGCGAGGTGCCCCGGCCGGGACCGCGCCACGTGCGGATCGCGGTCGAGGCCTGCGGCATCTGCCACAGCGACACCCTCTTCGTGGACGCGGTCGTACCGGGCATCACCTTCCCGGTGGTGCCCGGGCACGAGATCGCCGGGCGGATCGAGGAGATCGGCGAGGGCATCGAGGACTGGGGCTGGGCCGTCGGCGACCGGGTGGCGGTCGGCTGGTTCGGCGGCAGCTGCGGCCACTGCACGCCCTGTCGGCAGGGCGACTTCGTCGTGTGCGAGACGATGAAGACGCCCGGCTGGGCCTACGACGGCGGCTTCGGCACGAAGGTGATCGCCCCGGTCGACGCCCTGGCCCGGATCCCCGACGGGCTGACCGCGGCCGACGCCGGCCCCATGGCCTGCGCGGGCGTGACCACCTTCAACGGCCTCAGACGCAGCCCCGCCCAACCCGGTGACCTGGTCGCCGTCGTCGGCCTCGGCGGACTCGGCCACCTCGGCGTGAAGTATGCGCTGGCCATGGGCTTCGAGACGGTGGCCGTCGCCCGCGGCCCCGAGAAGGCCGACCTCGCCAAACAACTCGGCGCCCACCACTACGTCGACTCCACGGCCGCGACCCCCGTCGCGGAGGCCCTCCGGTCGCTCGGCGCCGCCAAGGTCGTCCTCGCCACCGCGGGCAACTCCCAGGCCATCTCGGCGGCCGTGGACGGGCTGGCACCCCGCGGTGAACTGGTGGTGATCGGCGCCGACCCCGAGCCCCTCGGCATCACCCCGTTCCACCTGATCATGCCCGGCCGGGTGGTCCGCGGCCACCCCTCCGGCACGGCGCAGGACGTGCAGGACACCATGGAGTTCAGCGCCCTGCACGGGATCCGCCCGACGATCGAGACCGTACCGCTGGAGCAGGCGGACGAGGCCTACCGGAAGATGCTCACGGGGGCCGCGCGCTTCCGCATGGTGCTCACCTACGACTGACCTCGGGATCACGTCCGCACGGCGCGGGCCGCGAGCAGCGCGATGTCGTCCTCCGAGCCGGCGGCGAGGCGGGACAGGACGGTGTCGACGATCTGGTCCAGCGGATCGGTGGGGCACAACGGCAGCGTCGTCAGCCGCGCCAGACCACGGTCGATGTCCTCCCCGCGCCGCTCCACCAGCCCGTCGGTGTACAGCAGCAGCACACCCCCGCGCTCCGGGGTGACCCGCTGCTCGTACCGGCCGAGCCCGCTGCCCAGCGGCGGGCCGACCGGCACCGGCACCAGCTGCATCGTGCCCTCGGGGGTCAGCCAGGCCGGCGGCAGGTGCCCGGCGCTCGCGTAGGTGAGCGTGGCGACGTCCGCGTCACCGAGCGCCAGGAAGCAGGTGGCCACCCGTTCGAAGCCGGAGTCCGCGACCATGCGGTCCGCGTGCTGAAGGATGTGGCGCGGCGCGAGCCCCGCGAGGGCCAGGGCGCGCAGCGTCGAACGGTAGTGGCTCATGGCCACGGCCGCGTCCACGCCGTGCCCCATCACGTCCCCGATGACCAGCATCGTCCGGCCGCCGGGCAGCGCCACGACGTCGTACCAGTCACCGCCGATCAGCGAACCGTCGTCGGCCGGCCGGTAGCGGGCGGTCGTCTCCACACCGGCGTACCGCTGCAACTGGCCCGGCTCGGAGAGCAGGGCTCGTTGCAGCTCCAGGGCCATGGTGTGCTCGCGCTGGAAGCGGACCGCCCGGTCGAGGGCACGGGCCGCGCGGGCGGCGAGTTCGCGGGCCACCGTGGCGTCCTCGGTCGAGAACGGCGCCGACTCCCCGGCCCGGGCCAGCAGCAGGATGCCGAGCACCCGGCCGTCCGCGACCACCGGTGCCAGCAGCACCGAGTGGACGCCCGCGGCCAGACAGGCCAGGGCGGGCGGCCAGCGTGGGACCAGCGACCGCCACTGCGCCTCGGTGATCGCGTTGCGCCGCCACACGCGGCCCGCCGCCAGGTTCCGCCGGGTGCCGGTGCCGCGCGGCCAGCCGACCAGCTCACCGCGCGCGTCCAGCGCGGCCAGGCCCATGGCCAGCCCGGGACGCGTGGCGTAGGCCGCGAGCCTGGTGGGTGTCCGCCGCGCCGCCACGGTGTCCGGCGGAGTGAGCTCCACCCCGGCCGCGTCCGCCAGCTCCGGTACGACGAACTCGGCCAGCTCCCGGCAGGTCTCGGCGACGTCGGTGCCGGTGCCGATCCGGGACGCGGCGGCGTCCAGCAGCGCCAGCCGCCGGTGGGCGCGCTCCAGCTCGTACACGTACTGCTGCGGCTCACTGATCTCCAGGCCCACCCCGGCGACCCCCACCACCCTGCCCGCGCTGTCCACGAGCCGGTGGTACACACAGCGCCACTCCCGGACCTGGTACGGCGAGTCGACCCAGGTCCGCCCGGTCACGACCAGCTCGCGCGGCCGTCCGTCGCGCAGGATGTCCCGCAGCACCTGCTCGGAGCGCTGGATGTGCGGCAGCACCTCGGGCAGCCGGTGCCCGAGGTAGGCGGCGGCGGGCAGCCCCGTCATCCGCGCCATGTGCGGATTGACGTACAGGTAGCGCAGCTCGGTGTCGAGGACGGCGAAACCGGCGCCGGAGTCCTCGACGATGCCGCGCAGCATGTCGACATAGGCGATACCGGCGGGCGGCGCGGCCGGTGCCGGGGAGGCGGCCGGTGCGGTGCCGGTGGCCGCTCGTCGTGAGGAGGTGTCCCTGTCCACCCGGTCCTCCTCGCCTGCCCCCTCCCACGGCCGCCCCCATCGTCCATCAGGTCGCCGGGACGCGCATCTCGTACGGCCGGGACGCGCATCTCGTACGGGTCCGCTCACAGCGCCGGGCACGGGTCTGTGCGGCGGGCTTAACCCCCGTCGATCGGGAGCGGTGACGCCCACGTAATCAGCGGTCCCTACGGTCGAGCCCGAACCGAAGAGGCCGACCAGCAGGAACAGGGGGCGCCCGTGGCCGCGCCGGACTCGCGCAGCACCGGCACCGACCGGGTGCGGACGGTCTGCTCGTACTGCGGGGTGGGCTGCGGCATGGTCCTGGACATCGGCCGGGGCCCGGACGGCCGCCGTACCGTCCTGAAGGCGTCCGGGGACAAGGAGCATCCCGCGAACTTCGGGCGGCTGTGCACCAAGGGCGCCACCACGGCCGACATGCTCGCCGCGCCCGGCCGGCTGACCACCGCCCTGCTGCGGCCCGAGCGGGGCGAGGAGGCCGTGCCCACCGCCGTGGACGCGGCGGTCGCCGAGACCGCGCGGCGGCTGCGCGCGATCGTCGACGAGCACGGCCCGGACGCGGTCGCCCTCTACGTCTCCGGGCAGCTGAGCCTCGAAGCGCAGTACCTCGCGAACAAGCTCACCAAGGGCTACCTGCGCACCAACAACATCGAGTCGAACTCCCGGCTGTGCATGGCGAGCGCGGGCACCGGCTACAAGCTCTCCCTCGGCGCCGACGGCCCGCCCGGCTCGTACGAGGACTTCGACAAGGCGGATGTCTTCCTGGTCATCGGCTCCAACATGGCCGACTGCCACCCCGTCCTCTTCCTGCGCATGACGGACCGGCTGAAGGCGGGCGCGAAGCTGATCGTCGTCGACCCGCGCCGCACCGCGACCGCGGCCAAGGCCGACCTCTTCCTCCAGGTCAGACCCGGCACCGACCTCGCCCTCCTCAACGGCCTGCTGCACCTCCTGCACGCGAACGGCCACACCGACCCCGACTTCGTCGCCGCGTACACCGAGGGCTGGGAGGCGATGCCGGAGTTCCTGGCCGACTACCCGCCCGCCGTCGTCGCCGAGATCACCGGCGTCCCCGAGGCCGACCTGCGCACGGCGGCCCGGCTGATCGGCGAGGCGGGGGAGTGGACCAGCTGCTGGACCATGGGCCTCAACCAGTCCACGCACGGCACCTGGAACACCAACGCCCTGATCAACCTGCACCTCGCGACCGGCAAGATCTGCCGTCCGGGCAGCGGACCGTTCTCGCTGACCGGGCAGCCCAACGCCATGGGCGGCCGGGAAATGGGTTACATGGGCCCCGGGCTGCCCGGCCAGCGGTCCGTCCTGGCGGACGCCGACCGCGCCTTCGTCGAGGAGGTGTGGGGTCTCGAGCCCGGCACGATCCGCGCCGACGGCGTCGGCAGGGGCACCGTCGAGATGTTCCGGAAGATGGCCGAGGGCGAGATCAAGGCCTGCTGGATCATCTGCACCAACCCGGTCGCCTCCGTCGGCAACCGCAGGACCGTCATCGAGGGCCTGGAGGCCGCCGAGTTCGTCGTCACCCAGGACGTCTTCGGCGACACCGAGACCAACGCCTACGCCGACGTGGTCCTGCCCGGCGCCCTGTGGACGGAGACCGAGGGCGTCCTCATCAACAGCGAACGCAACCTCACCCTCGCCCGGCCCGCCGCCGACGCCCCGGGCGAGGCCGTCGCCGACTGGCGGCTGATCGCGGAGGTCGCCCGTGCGATGGGCTACGAGGACGGCTTCCGGTACGACACCGCGGAGGAGATCTTCGAGGAGATCAAGCGCTTCCACAATCCGGGGACCGGCTACGACCTGCGGGGCGTGACCTACGACCGGCTCCGCGCGGGCCCCGTCCAGTGGCCCGCCGCCCCCGACGGTCCCGAGCGCAACCCCGTCCGGTACGTCGCCGCCGACGGAACCCTCACCTTCGCCACCGCCTCCGGACGCGCCGTCTTCCACGCCCGTCCGCACCTGGCACCTGCCGAGCTGCCCGACGACGACTACCCGTTCGTCCTGAACACCGGACGGCTCCAGCACCAGTGGCACACCCTCACCAAGACCGCCAAGGTCGCCAAGCTGAACAAGCTCGACCCGGGCCCCTTCGTGGAGATCCACCCCGCGGACGCGACCGCCCTCGGCATCGCCGGAGGCGACTCCGTCGAGGTGGCCTCGCGGCGCGGCCGGGCGGTGCTGCCGGCGCTCGTCACCGACCGGGTGCGGCCCGGCTCGTGCTTCGCGCCCTTCCACTGGAACGACCTGTTCGGCGAGTACCTCAGCGTCAACGCGGTGACCGGCGACGCCGTCGACCCGCTGTCCTTCCAGCCCGAGTTGAAGGTGTGCGCGGTCTCGCTGACCAAGGTGTCCACCCCGGTGACCGTGCAGGCGCCGGGCACCGAGGGGACCCCCGCCACCGTCCTCGCGCCCCCGGCCGTGCCGTCCGCCGTCGCCGGCGACGGAGCCGCCGTACCGCCTGCCGCCTCGGTCCTCGGGTCGGCCCCCGCCCCGCCGCCGGTCCTCACCGAGACCGAACGGCACTACCTGGCCGGTTTCCTCGCGGGCATCCCGGTCGGTTCCCCCGGCGTCCCCGTCCTGCCCCCCGACGCGCCCTTCAGCCCCGAGCACGCCCTGTGGGTCAACGGCACCCTCGCCGGCATGTACTCCCGCTCGTCACCGCCCGCCGGCCCGGCGCCCGCACCGGCCACCCGCCAGGTGGTGATCCTCTGGGCCTCGCAGACCGGCAACGCCGAGGACTTCGCCACGACCGCCGCCGAGCGGCTCACCTCCCGCGGCCACACCGCCTCCCTCGTCGCCATGGACGAGGCCGACCCGGCCGCCCTGCCCAGCGGCGCGGACCTGCTGCTGATCACCAGTACCTTCGGCGACGGCGACGCCCCCGACAACGGCGCCGGCTTCTGGGACGCCCTGGCCGCCCTCGAGTCCGGACGCCTCACCGGACGCCGGTTCGCCGTCCTGGCCTTCGGTGACTCCAGCTACGACGACTTCTGCGGGCACGGACGACGCCTGGACAGCCGTATGGACGAACTCGGCGCGGTCCGGCTCGCCCCGCGCACCGACTGCGAACCGGACTACGCGTCACAGGCGGAGGCCTGGCTCGACCAGGTGCTCACGGCGCTCAAGGACGCGCCCCCCACGCCTTCCCCCACCCCCACGCCTTCCCCCGCGCCCGCGGTCTCCTCCGCCCCCGCGGTTGCCGCCCCGTCCGCCCCAGACGCCCCGTCCGCCCCAGACGCCCTGTCCGCCCCAGCCGCCCCGTCCGCCCCGGCCGGGTCACGGCGCCCCGCCCCCACCGCCGCCCGTCTCGTCGGCAACCGGCTGCTCAGCCTGCCCGGCGCCGGGAAGGAGGTCCGCAGGTTCACCTTCGACATCGGCGACAGCGCGACCCCGCTCCTGTACGAGGCGGGCGACGCGCTGAGCGTGCGGCCCCGCAACTCGGCCTCGCTCGTGCGGGAGTGGCTGGACGTCACCGGGCTCGACGCCGCGACCGCCGTGGAGATCGACGGAGTCGGCGCCGTACCCCTCTCCGACGCGCTGTCGCGGCATCTGGACATCACCCGGATCACCCCCGGCCTGCTGCGTTTTGTCGCCGCCCGCGCCCGTGACCCGCGCGAGCTGCGGAAACTGCTGCGGCCCGACAACAAGGACGAGCTGGCCAAGTGGTCCTGGGGGCGGCAGGCGATCGACGTCGTCGCCGAGTTCGGGATCAGGGCCGGCGCCGGGGACTGGGCGGGCGTCCTCGGCAGGCTGCAACCGCGGCTGTACTCCATCTCCTCCAGCCCGCTGACCGACCCCCGCCAGGTCTCGCTCACCGTCTCCGTGGTCCGGTACGAGAACCTGCACGGCACCCCCCGGCAGGGGGTCTGCTCCCCGTTCCTCGCCGACGCCGAGCCCGGCACACCGGTCCCGGTGCACGTCCGGCGCTCCCCGCACTTCCGGCCGCCCGCCGACCCGGCGACCCCCATGGTGATGGTCGGCCCCGGCACCGGCGTGGCGCCCTTCGTCGGCTTCCTCGAGGAGCGCCGGGCCCGCGGCCACCGGGCCCCCAACTGGCTCTTCTTCGGCGAACAGCACCGGGCCACCGACTTCTACTACGAGGAGGAGCTCACGGCGCTGCGCGCGGAGGGCACCCTGAGCCGCCTCGACACCGCCTTCTCCCGCGACCAGCGCGCCAAGGTGTACGTCCAGGACCGGATGCGCGAGCACGGCGCGCACCTGTGGTCATGGCTCCAGGACGGCGCCCACTTCTACGTCTGCGGCGACGCCTCCCGGATGGCCAAGGACGTCGACCGCGCCCTGCGGGACGTCGCGACCGCGCACGGCGGACTCACCGAGGACGAGGCGACGGCGTACGTCAAACAACTGGCCTCGGACAAGCGCTACGTCCGGGACGTCTACTGACCTGGGGAGCCGCCGCCGCGGTCACCGATGCTTCATCGGGTGGCGCGGGTGCCCCGCGACGCGGCCGGAGGCGGACGCCGGCGGTGGCACGCGCAGGGGCCGGAGCTGAGCTCCGGCCCCTGCGTGCGGGACGTGGGTCAGGCGGCCACGCCCACGTTGCCGTGCAGACGCGCGACGACCTCGGTGAGCTGCGCGGCCACCTCGGCGTCGTCGGCCGGGTGGGTCTCGGCGAAGCGGACCACGGAGCCGGGGATGGACAGCTTGACGTCCTCCAGCACCTTGCCACCGGCGATGCCGACGGCCTTGCGGGTCTCGTCCTGCGCCCACACGCCGCCGAACTGGCCGAAGGCGGTGCCGACGACGGCGACCGGCTTGCCGCCGAAGGCGCCGGCGCCGTACGGGCGGGACAGCCAGTCGATGGCGTTCTTCAGGACGGCCGGGATGGTGCCGTTGTACTCGGGGGAGAAGAGCAGGAACGCGTCGGCGGCCTGGGCGGCCTCGCGCAGCTTCGCGGCCGCGGCCGGGACGCTGCCCTCGACGTCGATGTCCTCGTTGTAGAACGGGATGTCGGCAAGGCCCTCGAAGACCTCGACCTCGGCACCCTCGGGGGCCAGCTTGACAGCCGCCTCGGCGAGCTGGCGGTTGTGCGAACCGGCGCGGAGGCTGCCGACGAGAGCAAGGATGCGGACAGACATGGGGGAACTCCAAGGGGGCTGAAACACTGCTGTCACATAACCGGACCAAGGTCCGGTTAATTTCTAGCATCTCAAACGGACCGCGGTCCAGTTATGTTCCCGATGCTTTACGCTGTCTTCATGTCCAGCGCCCTGCCGCCCTTCCCGCAGCCCCAGGAGCCCTTCGACACCCCCGAGTTGCTCGAAGTGGGGCCCGCCCCGGAAGAGCCCTGCCTGCGCGCGGACGCGGCCCGCAACCGCGCCCGGCTGCTGGAGGCCGCCGCCCGGCTGATCGCCGAGCACGGAGTGGCCGGGGTCACCATGGAGGCCGTGGCCGCGGCCGCCGAGGTCGGCAAGGGCACGGTCTTCCGGCGCTTCGGCGACCGCACCGGACTGCTGATGGCGCTGCTCGACCATTCCTCGCGGCAGCTCCAGGCGGACTTCCTCGGCGGCCCGCCGCCCCTGGGCCCCGGCGCGCCGCCGGTGGACCGGCTGCGGGCGTTCGGCATCGCCGTGCTGTACCGCACGGCCGAGCAGCTGGACCTCAGGCTGGCCGCCGAGCAGGAGCCCGCCCGGCGCTACGCGCACCCCTCGCTGCGGGCCCTGCGCATCCACGTCGTGATGCTGCTGCGGCAGATCCAGCCGGACGCCGACTGCGAACTGCTCGCCCAGACGCTGCTCGGCTATCTGGACCCCGCCCAGATCCACCACCTGACCAGGCAGTGCGGGATGCCGATGGAGCGCCTGGAGGCAGGCTGGACCGACCTGGTCGCCCGGGTCACCCGCACGGACCCGCCCCACTGAGCGCCGCCGCCTCCGGGACGGAGCCCGACGGCGTGTCCGGCCCGGTGGAGGACGCCCAGTTCGTCCAACGGTGAACCACCTCGCCCCGCGCGTCCCCCCTCGCAGGCCTTCTGCCACTATGCCGTACGTCATGGTGCAGATACCGAAACCGCCCTCGGCGGCGTCGCCGACACCGCGCTCGGTCCCCACGAGCGCCGATGTGGCCCGTCTGGCCGGCGTCTCCCGCGCGACCGTCTCCTACGTCCTCAACAACACCAGTGCCGTACGGATCAGCGAACCCACCCGCCGCCGGGTCCACCAGGCCGCGAAGGAACTGGGGTACGTCCCGCACGCGGCCGCCCGCACCCTGCGCGCCGGCCACAGCCGCATGGTCCTGATGCCCGCCCCGGCCATCCCGGTGGGCCCGCTGTACGGCCAGTTCATCAACGATCTCCAGTGGGCCCTCAGCCGCCTCGACTACACGGTCGTCCAGTACGGCACCGCGGGCGTCCGCGGCGACGAAGCCGCCCGCGCCTGGGCCGAGTTGAGGCCGGTGGCGGTACTGGTGCCCGGCTCGGGACTCGGCCCGGAGGGGGTCGCGGTCCTCAAGCGGGCCGGTGCCCGGGCCGTGGTGACCCTCGGACCCGAACGCGTCCACGGCGCCCACGCCCTGCTGATGGACCACGGCGTCGTGGGCCACTGCGCCGGCGCCCACCTCTACGCCCGCGGCCGGCGGCGGATCGGCGTGGTCGTCCCGGACGACGCCGGCCTGGAGACCTTCTCCCGGCCCCGGCTCGAAGGCGTCCGCCAGGCCCTGCGTGGCACCGACGCGACGGTGACCGAGCTGCCGCTCGGCTACACCGAGCGCTCGGCGGCCGAACTCATCTCCCGCTGGCCGGAGTTGGGCATCGATGCGGTGTTCGCCTACAACGACGAGTACGCCATGCTGGTCATGCGTGCCCTCCAGGACGCGGGCGTGCGGGTCCCCGACGAGACGGCCGTGGTCGGCGCCGACGACCTGATGCTCGGCCGACTGCTGCGCCCCCGCCTCTCCACGGTCCGCATCGACCTGCCGTCCGGCCGTGAACTCGCCGAACTGGTCGACCGCGTGGTGCGCGACTGCGGCGACGAGCCCGAGACGCACAGGGTCCTCGGCGCCTCGGTGGTGCGGCGCGAGTCCAGCTGAGGGGCCACGCTGGTCGGGGGCGGTGCGTTTCCCGGCCCCCGGACTAGGATGTTGCGCGCTCAACCAACGGTTCACGGGTGCCGTGGGCCGCGCCGTCCCGGCGATCGAACGGAGAGCCGTCATGCCGTTGCTCGACCCGAAGGCCTGGCAGGCGAATGCCCTGTCCGGCGCGCAGTACGACGTCACCGAGCCCGCCACCGGCGACGCGCTCGGCACGGTCGTCCTCGCCGCCCCCGCCGATGTCTCCCCGGCGGCCACGACCGCCCACGCCGCGCACCGCGACTGGGCCAGCGCACCGCACTTCGTGCGCGCCCAGGTCCTGCGCAGGGCGGGCGACCTGTTCACGGAGCACGCCGCCGAACTGCGCGAGTGGATCGTCCGCGAGTCCGGCTCCGTACCCGGCAAGGCCGACTTCGAACTGCACGTCGCCGCCCAGGAGTGCTACGAGGCCGCCGCCCTCGCCTCCCGGCCGGCCGGCCAGGTGCTGCCCAGCGAGGCGCCGAGACTGTCGTACACCCGCCGGGTGCCGGTCGGCGTGGTCGGGGTGATCGCCCCGTTCAACGCGCCGCTGATCCTCTCCATCCGCTCGGTCGCGCCCGCCCTCGCCCTCGGCAACGGCGTGGTGCTCAAGCCGGATCCGCGTACCGCCGTCTGCGGCGGGCTCTCGCTCGCCGCGGTGTTCGCCGAGGCCGGGCTGCCGGAGGGGCTGCTGCACGTGCTGCCCGGCGGCGCCGACGTCGGTGCGGCGCTGGTGGCGGACCCACGGGTGCCGGTGATCTCCTTCACCGGCTCCACCGCGGCCGGTCGCGCGGTCGGCGAGGCGGCGGGCCGCCACCTCAAGCGCGCCCACCTCGAACTCGGCGGCAACTCCGCCCTGATCGTCCTGGAGGACGCCGACCTCGACGCGGTGATCTCCACGGCCGCCTGGGGATCCTTCTTCCACCAGGGCCAGATCTGCATGACCACCGGACGGCACCTGGTGCACAGCTCGCTGGTCGAGGAGTACGTCGAACGCCTCGCCGCCAAGGCCGACTCCCTCGCCGTCGGCGACCCGCACCGCGAGCAGGTCCACCTCGGCCCGATCATCGACGCCGCCCAACTCGCCAAGATCCACGGCCTGGTGGAGTCGAGCACCGCCCACGGCGCGCGACTGGCCGCCGGCGGCACCCACGAGCACCTCTTCTACCGGCCCACGGTCCTGGCCGGCGTCGACGACCGCACGCCTGCCTACGCCGAGGAGGTCTTCGGACCGGTCGCGCCCGTCCGTGCCTTCGCCGACGCGGAGGAGGCCGCCGCCCTCGCGGCCGACAGCTCCTACGGACTCTCGCTCGGCATCGTCACCCGCGACGCGGCCCGCGGCCTCGACCTCGCGGAGCGCATTCCCACCGGCATCGTCCACATCAACGACCAGACCGTGAACGACGAGGCGGTGGCCCCCTTCGGCGGAGTCGCCGCGTCCGGCACCGGAGCCCGGTTCGGCGGCGACGCCAACCTGGAGGCGTTCACGGACGTGCGGTGGACGACCGTCCGCGGTGACGTGGCGCCCTACCCCTTCTGACTTCTGTCAGCGGGTGTCACTCGCCCTGGGTGCCGCCCTGCTGTGCGGCGATGCTCTTGCGGACCTCGTCCATGTCGAGCCTGCGGGCCTGGCCGATGACGTCCGCCAGGGCCGCCTCCGGCAGGGCGCCCGGCTGGGCGAACACGGCGACCTGGTCGCGGACGATCATCAGGGTCGGGATCGACTGGATGTCGAAGGCCTGCGCCAGCTCCGGCTGCGCCTCGGTGTCGACCTTGGCGAACACCAGGTCGGGGTTGGCCTGCGCCGCCTTCTCGTAGACCGGGGCGAACATCCGGCACGGGCCGCACCACGACGCCCAGAAGTCGATGAGGACGAACTCGTTCTCGGTGACCGTCTGGTCGAAGTTCTCCTTGGTGAGCTCCACGGTGCTGCTCATGTGTGCTTCCCTCTTCCTGATGTGGGGGCGCCCCGGTGCAGGGCGGAACCGCTCGCCACAACATGCCCGACCGGGCGGGTATTCCGCGCGCCCACCGATGTGGCCCCAGCGCACGCCACCCGCGAGACTGACCCCATGACGGAAACGGAATCCATCGCTTACGACGTCGTGGTGCTCGGGGCCGGACCCGTGGGGGAGAACGTGGCCGACCGCACCCGTGCGGCCGGTCTCTCCACCGCGGTCGTGGAGAGCGAACTCGTCGGCGGCGAATGCTCGTACTGGGCCTGTATGCCCAGCAAGGCCCTGCTGCGGCCGGTCATCGCCCAGGCCGACGCCCGCCGCCTGCCCGGCCTCGCCCAGGCGGTCCAGGGCCCCCTCGACACCCCCGCGGTCCTCGCCCGCCGCAACAACTTCACCTCGAACTGGAAGGACGACGGCCAGGTCGCCTGGCTGGACGGCATCGACGCCGACCTGTACCGCGGCCACGGCCGGCTCGCCGGGCCCCGCACGGTCACCGTGACCGGCCCCGACGGCACCGTGACCACCCTGACCGCCCGGCACGCCGTGGCCGTCGCCACCGGCACCCGCGCCCAGCTGCCCGGCCTGCCGGGGCTCGCCGAGGTCAGGCCCTGGACCAGCCGCGAGGCCACCAGCGCCCAGGAGGCGCCCGGCCGGCTGATCGTGGTCGGCGGCGGTGTCGTGGCCACCGAGATGGCCACCGCCTGGCAGGCCCTGGGCTCCCGGGTCACCCTTCTGGTGCGCGGCAAGGGCCTGCTCAACCGGATGGAGCCGTTCGCCGGCGAACTCGTCGCCGAGGCCCTCACGGACGCCGGCGTCGACGTCCGCACCGGGACCTCCGTCGAGTCGGTGACCCGCGAGAACGGCACCGTGGTCGCCGTGACCGGCGCGGGGGACCGCGTCGAGGCCGACGAGATCCTGTTCGCCACCGGACGCGTCCCGGGCACCGACGACATCGGACTCGACACCGTCGGCCTCGCCCCGGGCTCCTGGCTGTCGGTCGACGACACCCTGCTGGTCGAGGGCACCGACTGGCTCTACGCCGTGGGGGACGTCAACCACCGGGCACTCCTCACCCACCAGGGCAAGTACCAGGCCCGGATCGCGGGCGACACCATCGCCGCGCGCGCCGCGGGCACGCCGCTGCCGGACGGACCGTGGAGCGCGCACGCGGCCACCGCCGACCACCACGCCGTACCGCAGGTCGTCTTCACCGACCCCGAGGCGGCGGCCGTCGGACTCTCCCTCGCGGAGGCGGAGCAGGCGGGACACCGGGTCCGGGCCGTCGACGTCGAGTTCTCGTCCGTGGCCGGAGCGGGGCTGTACGCCGAGGGGTACAAGGGCCGCGCCCGGATGGTCGTCGACCTGGACGAGGAGATCCTGCGCGGGGTCACCTTCGTGGGGCCGGGGGTCGGCGAGCTGATCCACTCCGCGACCGTCGCCGTGGCCGGACGGGTCCCGGTCAGCCGTCTGTGGCACGCGGTCCCGTCCTACCCGACGCTGAGCGAGGTGTGGCTGCGCCTGCTGGAGGCGTACCGGGGCTGAGGCCGAAGGGGCGTGCCGGGCCGGGGCGGCCCGCCGCTCCCCGGCTCCTGCGGCACGGTGAGCCCGGTCCCGCCCCGCCCGGCGGGGGCCGCTCATCGGGGCGGCCCCCGCGTCCCGCGGGGTGCTGTCGGCCCGTCTCCCGGTGGGGCGTCGGCGGGCTACGGCAGGTCGAAGCCCAGTGCCTCGGCCGCCGTCGCCGGAGTCGGTCCGGTCCAGCGCCGCGCCACCTCCTCGTTCGACGAGAGCGAGCGCAGCTCCGCCCTGTCCAGGTACAGCGTGCCGTCGAGGTGGTCGGTCTCGTGCTGGACGATGCGCGCCGGCCACCCCGTGAAGACCTCGTCCACCGGGTGCCCGTGTTCGTCCGCGCCGGTCAGCCGTACGCTCGCCGCCCGGGCCACCACCGCCTGCCAGCCCGGCACGCTCAGGCACCCCTCGAAGAACGCGGCGCGGACGGCGCCGACGGGTTCGTAGACCGGGTTGACCAGCACCCGGAACGGCTGCGGGACCCGGCCGCGGGCGACGGCCACCTCCTGCGGTACCGGCGCCGGGTCCTCGATGACGGCGATCCGCAGCGGGACGCCGACCTGGGGCGCGGCCAGCCCCACGCCCGGTGCCGCGTGCATGGTGACGCGCAGCGCCTCGACGAACCGTGCCAGCAGCGCCGGGGCCAACTGGCCGTCGTACCGCTCGGTTCCGCGCCGCAGGACCGGGTCGCCGGCCGCGACGATGGGCAACGGGCTGCCGGAGGCGAGGAGTTCCTCGACCCGTTCGGCAAGGGGTGCGCGATCACTGGGGGATGCCATCGCGCCAGCATGCCATGCCGAGACGTGTGACACGGGTCACTTCGACTGCCTGGAACCCGGTACGGTCGCGCTCCGACCACTGGACCGTCCCCACCCCGCACACGCAGCCCCCGGAGAAACCCCCGATGTCCCTCGCCCCCTCGACGTCCAAGGACGGGCCCCCGCACCCCACGGTCCCGGCCGCGTCCCCGAGCCGCTGGGCCCCGCTGCGCCCCCTCGTCCTGCGCCTGCACTTCTACGCCGGCGTCCTGGTCGCCCCCTTCCTGCTCGTCGCCGCCGTCACCGGCCTGCTGTACGCGTGCTCCTTCCAGGCCGAGAAGCTCGTGTACGCCCATGAGCTGACCGTCCCGGTGGGGAGCACCGAGCTGCCGATCTCGAAGCAGGTCGCCGCCGCCCGCAAGGCCCACCCGGAGGGCACCGTCTCCGCGATCCGGCCGTCCCCCGAGGCGGGCGCGACCACCAGGGTGCTGCTCTCGGGCGTGCGGGGCGTCGGCGCGGACCACACCCTCGCGGTGTTCGTCGACCCGTACACCGGCACGGTGCGCGGCGCGCTCGAACAGTACGGCTCCACCGGCGCGCTCCCGCTGCGCACCTGGATCGACGAGCTCCACCGCGATCTGCACCTCGGTGACACCGGCAGGCTCTACAGCGAGTTCGCGGCGAGCTGGCTGTGGGTGGTCTCGGGCGGCGGCCTGGTGCTGTGGTTCTCCAGGCGGCGGGCGCTGCGCAGGGTGCGCGGCGCCAGCGGGCGGCGGCGCACCCTCGGCCTGCACGGCACCCTCGGCGTCTGGGCCGCGGCCGGTTTCGTCTTCCTGTCGGCGACCGGCCTGACCTGGTCCACCTACGCCGGCGCCCACATCGACGAACTGCGCACCTCCCTCGGCCAGGCCACCCCGTCCGTCTCGGCGGTCGCGAGCGGCGGCGAACACGCGGGCCACGACACGGCGTCCACGACCGGCGGCGGCGCCGAGCACGGCGTCGGCCTGGACGAGGTGCTCGCCGCGGCCCGCGCCCAAGGGCTCGACAACCCCGTCGAGATCGTGCCGCCCGCCGACGCGAACAGCGCCTACGTCGTCCGTCAGGTCCAGCGCGGCTGGCCCGAGAAGCAGGACGCGGTCGCCGTCGACGCGGGCACCGGCGAGGTGGCCGACGTACTGCGCTTCGACGACTATCCGCTGCTCGCCAAACTCACCCGCTGGGGCATCGACCTGCACACCGGGATCCTCTTCGGCCTCGTCAACCAGCTGGCCCTCGCCCTGCTCGCCCTCGCCCTGGTCCTGCTGATCGTGTGGGGCTACCGCATGTGGTGGCAGCGCGGCCGCGGCTCCGCCTTCGGCCGGCCGATCCCACGCGGGGCGTGGGCCCAGGTCCCGCCCTACCTCCTCGTGCCGGCGATGGCGGTGATCGCGGTGCTCGGCTACTTCGTGTCCCTGCTGGGCATCCCGCTCGCCGCCTTCCTCGCCGTCGACATCGCGCTCGGCGAACTCGCGCACCGCCGCGGACAGCGGACCTACCGGGCCGGGGGCAGGCCCGGCGTGAATTGACGTACTCCTCGGGCCGAAGCCCGGGGGATTCCGGCCTTCTCGATGGTTGCCGTGCCGCCAGGCGGCACGGCTTCCGGTCGGGAATCCGTGGCTTCCTGTCTCCTCGCGCTGTGCCGGGACCGCTCCCGGTCTCACCGACGCTCCGAGGGACAGGCGACGGCCCAGGCAGCCTCGATCATCTGAAAGATCTCGCCCACCGCGGCCTGCGGATCGGCCGCCTCACGGGCCAGCGAATAGGCGTCGATCACGAACCTCGCGATCGCCCGGCAGGCCGTCGGGGTCACCGACAGGTCGGGATCGGCGGCGATGGCCGTTGCCAGCGACTCGGCGTGGCGCAGCCGCATCGACTCCTCGTACTCCCGCAGCGCGGGTGATGCGTCGATCATGCGCCAGATCGGGGCGGCGCCGTCCGCCGTGCAGTGTCGCACCAAGGCCTGGATCTCGCGGCGCAGCGCGAGGACGAGCGGCTCGTGCGGTGCCCGGTCGGTGACCGCCCGCGTGAGGCGGTGCTCGAAGTCTTCGTCCTGTTCGAAGACCAGGGCCTCTTTCGAGGCGAAGTGGGAGAAGAGTGTGGTGACGGCCACGTCGGCCTCGGCGGCCACGTCCCGGATGCCCACCGCGTCGTACCCGTGCTCCAGGAAGAGCCGCAGGGCGGCGTCAGCGATCTTCTGGCGGGTCGCGGCCTTCTTGCGCTCACGGCGTCCGGTCGGCACGGTCATACCTGCACACTATCAGGTACAAATCCATAACGGATTCAAAACCCTAACGGTTAGTGTTATGTTCGACGCATGAAGAAGGTGAGCTTCGCCGAGTTCGGCGGTCCGGAGGTTCTGCACCTCATAGATGCCGAGGATCCCCACGCGGGCCCCGGCCGGATACGCATCGCCGTACGGGCGGCAGGCGTGAACCCCGTCGACTGGAGGCTCCGTGAGGGCCAGGTCCTGGGGGCCCATCCGCTCGAGTTGCCCGCCGGAGTCGGGCTGGACGCCGCCGGGGTGGTGGACGAGGTCGGTGAGGGCGTCGAGGGGGTCGAGGTCGGCGACCGCGTGTTCGGCGAAGGCGCGAGCACGTATGCCGAGTTCGCCGTGCTGTCGGCCTGGGCCCGGATGCCCGAGGGCCTGACGTTCGAGGAGGCGGCCGGCTACCCCTCCGTGGTGGAGACCGCACTGCGCATCATCCGCGAGGTCGGCGTGCGGTCCGGGCAGACGCTGCTGGTCAGCGGCGCGTCCGGGGGAGTCGGATCGGCGGTGCTGCAGATCGCCCGCGACCGAGGCATCACGACGATCGGGACCGCCGGGGCGGCGAACCAGGACTATCTGCGCAGCCTGGGCGCCCTCGCCACGACATACGGCGAGGGCTGGGTCGAGCGGGTGCGGCAGCTCGGCCGTGTCGACACAGCCCTCGACCTGGCCGGGTCGGGCGTGATCCGCGAGCTCGTCGAACTGACCGGGGACCCGCGGAAGGTCGTCTCCATCGCCGATCTCGGTGCGCCCGAGCTCGGTGTCCGGTTCTCCGGCGTGGCCGGGAGCGTGCCGGAAGCGCTCGCCGAAGCCGTCGGCCTCATCTCGCGGGGAAAGCTCCACATCCCGGTCGAGAGGTCGTACTCCCTCGCCGAGGCCGCGGCGGCGCACACCGACAGCCAGGCCGGTCACACACGCGGACGCCGGGTCCTGGTGGTCTGAAAACCCTTCACCTCGGTGATCAGCGCCCGGGACGACGATCGCTCCGGAAAGCTCGAACACCCACTGCCACCGGGGACATGTGCGCGAGATGTCGCCTGCCCCCGGCACTGCCCGGCTCCGCCGGAACAACGCGGCGACGCCCCGCGTCACCCCCACCAGAGTCGCTTCACCCCGGCCTGAAGGCCGGAGCCCCGCGAATGGATCCCGGTAGCGTGGTGGGACACGCCGGCACCGCGAACGGCGAGTCCGCCGGACGGGCGCCCGGTGTCCGGAGGCCACCCGCGTGCAGCGCCGAGGGCCTGAGCTCCGCCCGCCTCCGGGGCACCGGCTCCGGCGTCGCGGAGGCGGGCGGAGCCCGGAAGGGGGTGACGGAACCATGGGCCGGACCCGGCGCGGGCAGGGGGAGCTGGAGGGCCAGGTGCTCGGCGCGCTCAGGGAGGCCGGAGGTCCCGTCACGGCGGCCTGGGTGCGGGAGCGGCTCGGCGGCGACCTCGCCCACACCACCGTGGTGACCATCCTGACCCGGCTGCTCGCCAAGGACGTCGTCGCCCGCGAGCGGCAGGGCCGGTCCTTCCTGTGGACGCCGACCGCCGACGTGGCCCGCCTCGCCGCCCTGCGGATGCGCCGTCTGCTCGACGGCGAACAGGACCGGGAGGCCGTCCTCGCCAGCTTCGTCACCGCCCTGCCGCCCGGCGACGAACAGGTCCTGCGCGCCCTCCTGGAGGCCGCGGGACCGCGCGGACCGGACCCCCGCCCCGGCACCCACGCGGACCACGCGGACCACGACGACACACAGGCCTGACCGCCCTGGCGCCCCGGAGGGACGGACCGATTTCCCGGGGTCCTTCGGCGGGCGGTCAGGGTCACTCACTCCTGCGGAAAGTCCCCGGCCAGCGCCGAGGCGATCCGCAGGTGCGGCTCCGCCTCCGTGTGCCGGGCCTGCCGCTGGAGGGTGCGGCCCAGCATCAGCCGGGCGTAGTGCTCCACCGGGTCCCGCTCGATGATCGTGCGCAACTCCGCCTCGGCGCGGCTCAGTTGGGCCGAGTGGTAGTAGGAGCGCGCCAGCAGCAGCCGGGGGCCGGTCTGCTCCGGCACCTCCTCGACCAGCCCCGCGAGCACTCGCGCGGCTCCGGCGTAGTCCTTGGCGTCGAAGAACAGCTGCGCCCGCTCCCAGCGCTCCGCGGCGGTTCCCTGGTCGTAGTACGTGGTGTCCACTCGTGACCTCCTTCGAGGGCACCAACGGACAGAGATTGTTGAAAATTCCACTACGCGACGGGGCCCGGGAACCGACCGGTCGTGGGGGATCCCGCGCGGGGGTGACGGCGGTGGGCCGCGCCGCCCGCCATGACGGCCAGTGCCAGGCAGAAGATCAACGCCAGCGCCAGACCGGCACAGAAGATCGCCAGCGGCCCGAGAGTGGCGATGTGGTGATCGAGTACGGACACCGTGTAACCCGGGCCGCCGGACAGGTTGCCGGCGATGGCCAGGGCGACGAAGGCGACGGTGGCCGCGAGCAGGAGCAGTCCGAGAAGAAGCAACATCCCAGTCATCTCCTTCGGGAAATGGTTCTGCCGCGTCGAGTACCTGCGGTGCGGCGGATTACACGGCCCGGCCTCGGTCTTCCCTTGTCCCCGCCCGTCCCCGCCACGCTCTCACCGACAACTTCGATTTCCTTGACAATTTTTATTGTCGGTCAGATCCTGGACCTGCGAAGCCGGCTCCCCAACGGACACCTGACGGCGAGGAAACCCCGATGCGTACCCTGATCAGCACCGCCTTCATCTCGCTCGACGGCGTCGTCGAGGCCCCGGGCGGCGAGCCCGGCTACCGGAACTCCGGCTGGACCTTCAAGCACGTCGAGTTCGTGCCCGAGGCCTTCGAGATCAAGGGCCGCGAGCAGAGGGAATCGACCGCCATGCTGCTCGGCCGGGTCAGCTACGAGGCCTTCAGCCCGGTCTGGCCCGGCATGGCGGAGTTCGCGTACTACAGGACGGTGCCGAAGTACGTCGTCTCCACCACCCTCGCCGAGGGCGACCTGGTCTCCGACTGGGGCGAGACCACGATCCTGCGCTCGCTCGCCGAGGTCGCCGCCCTCAAGGAGACCGACGGCGGCCCGATCATCGTGCACGGCAGTGCCGAGCTGAACCACGCGCTGTCCGACGCCGACCTGATCGACCGCTACCATCTGCTCGTCTTCCCCCTGCTGCTCGGCGCGGGCAAGCGGTTGTTCAGCACCGCCGACAAGGACGCCCGGCGGCTGCGGCTGGTCGAGCACGAGGCCTACGCCAACGGCCTCCAGAAGAACGTCCTCGACGTGATCCGCTGACCCGGCCCCGGCGCCGCATGATCTCCTCCCCGAAAGGGCATTCGGACACCATGGGAGGCGCGCCTGTGATCGTGCAGCCGCCGGGCCCCGACGGTGGCCGGCGGGTCAGCATCCGCGGGGAGTACGTCGGCACCGCTCGCCATCTGCTCGACGTGGTCGAGTTCCTGCGCCGGGCGGGCCTGCCCGAGGCCAGTACCACGGTGGACGACCCCGAGCTGATCGAGTGGCAGGGCATCGGGCCGAGCGCCTGGACGGCCGCGGACTGAGCCGTACGCGCCCGGGAGTTGTTCGACCCTACGAACTTCTGTGTGACGGGTACACAACATCGGCCATCACTGATAGGAAACCTTCCTATCGATGACTGTCGATGACCGACCCCTCACCCCCCACAGGAGCCCCCATGAGGCATCCGGACCACGCCCCGACGAACCCCGTCCTGACCTCCCGCCGCACGCTGCTCGCGATGCTCGGCGCCGCCACCGCCGGGGCCGTGCTGCTGCGCCCCGCACACGCGTCCGCCGCCGTCGCCGCGAGCTGTGCCGGCCTGGACGACCCGGCGAAGAAGGAGATCGCCATGAAGCTGGTGTCGAGTGCGGAGAACTCCTCGCTCGACTGGAAGGCGCAGTACAAGTACATCGAGGACATCGGCGACGGCCGCGGCTACACCGCCGGGATCATCGGCTTCTGCTCCGGCACCGGTGACATGCTCGACCTCGTCCAGCTCTACACCGACCGCAAGCCCGGCAACGTCCTCGCCAAGTACCTGCCGGCCCTGCGCCGGGTGAACGGCAGCGACTCGCACGCGGGCCTGGACCCGAACTTCCCCGCCGACTGGCGCAAGGCCGCCCAGGACACCGCGTTCCAGCAGGCGCAGAACGACGAGCGCGACCGCGTGTACTTCAACCCGGCCGTCCAGCAGGGCAAGACCGACGGCCTGGGCACCCTCGGGCAGTTCACCTACTACGACGCCATCGTGATGCACGGCGACGGCGACGACGCCACCAGCTTCCGCAACATACGCAAGCGCGCCCTCGGCCACGCCAAGCCGCCGGCCCAGGGTGGCAACGAGACGACGTACCTCAACGCCTTCCTCGACGCCCGCGTCTGGGCCATGAAGCAGGAGGAGGCGCACAGCGACACCACGCGGGTCGACACCGAACAGCGGGTCTTCCTGCGCAACGGCAACCTGTGCCTCGACACCCCGCTCAACTGGAAGGTGTACGGCGACAGCTACCACATCGGCTGACACCCCCGGGCTGTCGTACCGCACCCCCATGCGGTACGACAGCCCAGGGGCCCTTCCCCCCTCGCAGTGGTCCTACGGCTTGATGCCCACCCCGGTCCACAGGCTGACCTCCGCGTCGGTGGCGGTCGGCTCGGTGTCCGGGCGCCAGCGGTGGCCCACCGAGACACCGGGGTCGAGCAGGTCGAGCCCGTCGAAGAACCGCGTCACGTCCGCGCGCGAGCGGAACTGCACCGGCGTGCCGGCGTTGTGGTAGATGTCGGTGACCTTCTGCCAGGTCGCGGGGTCGAAGTCGGGCGTGCAGTGGCTCAGCGCGAGCGCGCTGCCCGAGGGCAGCACGTCCAGCAGCCGGCTCACGATGCCGTACGGGTCCTGCGCGTCCGTGACGAAGTGCATCAGGGCGTTGAGGGACAGCGCCACCGGCTTTTCGAGGTCCAGGATCTCCGCCAGCTCGGGCGCGTCGAGCAGCGTCTGCGGGTCGTTGACGTCCGCTTCTATGTACGTCGTCCGGCCCTCCGCCGTGCTGCGCATCAGCCGCTCGGCGTACTTCAGCACCAGCGGGTCGTTGTCGGCGTACACCACCCGTGCGTCGGGGACCACGGACTGGGCGACCTGGTGCAGGTTGGGCTCGGTGGGGATGCCGGTGCCGATGTCGAGCCACTGCCGGATGCCGTGCTCGCGGGCGAGGACACGGGTGGCGCGGTGCATGAAGGCACGGTTCTCCCGGGCGCAGACGAAGATGCCCGGGTAGGCGGACGCCACGGTCTCGGCCGCGACCTTGTCGACGTCGAAGTGGTCCTTGCCGCCCAGGTAGTAGTCGTACATGCGGGCGGAGTGGGGCCTGCTGGTGTCGATGTCCCGCGCCGCGGGCGAGTTGCTCATCATGAACCTTTCCAGGGGGTTTCGAGGGGGAGGAGTCAGCCGGTGGTCAGATGGTCCGCGAGGCCCCGTTTGACCCCCGCGACGAACGCGGTGATCTCCTCCGGGGTGTAGATCAGGGCGGGGCCCGCGGGATCGGTCGACTGCCGCAGCGCGATCCTGCCGTCGGCGAGCTGCTTCGTCTGTACGCACTGACCGCCGTTGGGGCCGCTCCAGGGCGACTCCCAGCCCTGCTCGCCGAGGTCCGATGCGGGCATGCCGTTGTACACGTCGTGGGCGCTGCCGTCGATGATGGTCATGAGTACTCCTTGCGCATGCGGTTCAGGAGCGCCCTGCTCTGCGCGTCGGAAGTGAGCAGGGACATGCGGTTGTGCGCCTCCAGGTGCGCCACGACGTCGGAGCGCTGGTCCAGGTACATCGCGCCGGAGAGGATCTCGCTGTAGACGACGTCCGGCAGCTCCGGCTCCGCGAACCGGAAGTAGGTGAACGGGGCGCACGCGCCCATGTGGGCGCCGGCCGTGAACGGGACGACGTCGACGCTGACGTGCTTCAGTTCGGAGACCTCCAGGAGCCGTTCGATCTGCTCCCGCATCACCTCGGGGCCGCCGACCACCCGGTGCAGCACGGCCTCCTCCATCACCACCCACAGGGTCGGCGCGTCGGGCCGCTCCAGCAGGGCCTGTCTGCGCAGCCGCAGGTTCACCCGCCGGGCCAGGTCCTCGTCGCTGTCGTGGGGGAACCCGCCACTGAGCACGTGGCGTGCGTAGGCGTTCGTCTGCAGCAGCCCCGTGACGTAGTGCGGCTCGTAGGTGCGCAGGGTCGACGCCCCGGTCTCCAGACTCACGTAGGCGCTGAACCAGGTGGGCAGTACGTCACGGTAGGTGTGCCACCAGCCGGGCTCGTTGGCCCGCTCGGCGAAGGCGACGAACTCGTCCAGCTCCTGCCGGTCGGCACCGTAGGTCTGGAGCAGCTTCTCGACGTACAGGGGCTTGAGGGCGACCTCTGCCTTCTCCAGGCGGCGGATGGTCAGCGGGGTGACCCGAAGCGCCCGCGCGGCGTCCTCCAGCGACACGCCGGCGCCCTGGCGCCGCTCCTGGAGCCTCCGGCCCAGGATCATGCGCAGCACGGTGGGCGCACTGGCGCTGCCCGCGTTCGAACGGCCTTCGCTCACGCCCTGACCTCCTGAGGAACCGTCACCGCACCGAGTGTGACAGGCACTTGGTGCAGCGACCAGACCGATACCGGCATTCTGAAATTATCAGGGAGT
Source organism: Streptomyces sp. NPDC006655 (assembly GCF_040703965.1). Lineage (NCBI taxonomy): Bacteria > Bacillati > Actinomycetota > Actinomycetes > Kitasatosporales > Streptomycetaceae > Streptomyces > Streptomyces sp. NPDC006655. The sequence goes on from NZ_JBEYJU010000016.1 coordinate 83,943, forward strand.
CGGTTGCAGCCTGAACTCGGATGCGCGCATAGTTACGTGAGTCAATCGCGTCCACTGCACGGACAACGTCCCTTTCCCGTGCGGACGTTGCTCCGCACTGCCCGCTCCTCGCCGCGCACCCCCGCCTTACGGAAGGCAGCCACCGTGTCCCCCCACACGACCTCCCCCCGTGACCTGCTGGACATTGCCGCTCCCGATCAGGCGCACTGGATCGAGTTGCCCTCGCACCGCTCCAGCGTCAGGGTCGCCCGCCGCTCCATGCGGACCCGCCTGAGCGAGTGGGGGCTGTCGAGGGAACTGTGCGAGAACGCGGTGCTGCTCGTGTCCGAGCTGGCCACCAACGCCGTCATCCACACGCTCAGTGTGCGGATCCTGTGCGGCATGGGCCTGGTGTCCGAGGGGTGCCTGCGGCTCGAGGTCCACGACCACGACTACTCGCGCCGGAGCCTGCCCCGTCGTGAGCCCGGTCCCGACGACGAGGGCGGCCGGGGGCTGCTGCTCGTCGAGCAGCTCGCCGACTCCTGGGGGGTCGACCGGTCGCGGCTCACCAGCGGCCACGCGGTGTGGGCGACGCTGACGGCCTGACGCCGGGCTTCCCGTGCTCCCAACCGTGCACGGCAAAGCGGGACTTGGCGATTTCACGGGGCGTGCGCCGCTGCATATGATCTTGGTCGTGACTGTGCAGAACTCTGACAAGACGCTCTCCCGCAAGCAGCGGCTCCAGGAGAAGCAGCGCCGCCAGCTGGCCGTGGTGGACACCGTGGACAAGGCCGAGGTCAAGGTCCGCAAGGCGGAGGCCGAACTGTCGGTCGCCGTCGCCGAGGCGGTGCAGGTGTTCGGTGACGAGCGCGCCGCCTCCGAGGGCCTCGACATGCCCGTGGAGGCCATCCGCCGGTTCGTCGCCATCGCGGCGACCGAGACGGCCGCCGCGGACACCACCGCCGTGTGAGGCCGACGCGCCGGCGCCGGGCGACCCCGGCGCCGACGCGGGGTGGGACACCGCCCGGGGGGCCGCCGATCGGGTGATTCGCGCGTTCCCCGTCCGGGCGGGAAAGCAGGGAAATACAGGCCCGACGACTCCTTCGCGGCGCCTTCTCCCCCCAACGGGACAAGTGGCAGGCAAAGCCGCTATCCGGACAAACTGAATCCGCCGGTTCGTGATCAGGAACATTGACGTTCTTCAGGAGATCGCATGGTGGAGCAGTCCTCCGAGGTCGTGTCGGAGCCGGACGAACCTGCCGTCGCCCTGACCGACACGCACCCCGGCCGAGCCCCTGTCGAGCAGCGCCTCGCACAGGCCCTGGCCGGCCTCCTCGACACCGGGCATGTCCCCGTCGACGGCCACTTCTTCACCGACCTGGGCGCCAACTCCCTGGTCATGGCCCAGTTCTGCGCGCGCATACGCAAGCAGCCGGACCTGCCGTCGCCGACCATGAAGGACATCTACCGGCACCCCACCATCCGGAGCCTGGCAGCCGCTCTCGGCGCGACCATGCCCACCGACGCGCCACCGGCCCCGCCGGCCCCCGAGCCGGACCCGGACCCCGGTCCCCGCCGGAAGCGATGGGACCACCTGCTGTGCGGAACCCTCCAGCTGCTGGCCTTCCTCGGCTACTCCCTCGTCTCCGGATACGTCACCGCCACCGGCTACGAGTGGATAGCCACCGGCAAGGGCCTCGCCGACGTCTACCTGCGGTCGCTGCTCTTCGGAGGCGTCGCGTTCGTGGCGCTGTGCGCTTTCCCGATCGCCGCGAAATGGCTGCTCGTCGGCCGTTGGCGACCCGCCGAGTTCCCGGTCTGGAGCCCGGCGTACCTGCGCTTCTGGCTCGTCAAGGTGCTGATCCACGCCAACCCCATGGTCTTCCTCACCGGGACCCCGCTGTACGTGCTGTACCTGCGGGCCCTCGGCGCCCGGATCGGCAAGGGCGTCACGATCCTCACCCACTCCGTCCCGGTCTGCACCGACCTGCTGACGATCGGCGCGGGCACGGTCATCCGCAAGGACTCCTTCCTGCTCGGCTACCGGGCGCGCGCGGGACACATCCAGACCGGCCGGATCACCCTCGGCACGGACGTCTTCGTCGGCGAGAAGACCGTCCTCGACATCGACACGACGATGGGCCACGGAGCCCAGCTCGGTCACTCGTCCGCGCTGCACCGCGGCCAGGCCGTCCCGGACGGCGAGCACTGGCACGGCTCTCCCGCGGAGCCCACGACGACCGACTACGTCAGGGCCGCACCGGCCCACTGCGGCACCGCGCGCCGCTTCTGGTTCGGCCTGGGCACCCTGGTGCAGCTGTTCGTCCTGTACATCCCGCTGGCCGTCGGCGGCCTCTACATGCTGTTCACCCAGATACCGGCGATCGGCAAGCGACTCGACCCGACCACGACCGCGCTGTCCTGGCCGGAACTGGTCTCCGACGCCCTGCTGCTCTCCCTCGTGCTGTTCTTCGGGTTCGTCGTCCTCGGGCTGCTGGCCCTGTACACGCTCCCGCGCCTGCTCGGCCTGGTCGTCAGGCCCGACCGGACCTACCCGCTCTACGGACCGCACTACGCGCTGCACCGCGCCACGGCCCGGATGACGAACGTCAAGTTCTTCGCCTGGCTCTTCGGCGACAGCTCCTACATCGTGTTCCATCTCCGCGGCCTCGGCTACGACCTGTCCCGGGTCGAGCAGACCGGGTCGAACTTCGGTACCGAGGTGCAGCACGAGACGCCCCTGCTGGTCACCGTGGGCAGCGGCACGATGGTGGCCGACGGCCTCTCCATCCTCAACGCCGACTTCTCCAGCACGTCCTTCCGGCTGTCGAGGGTGTCGATCGGACCGCACAACTTCCTGGGCAACAACATCGCCTACCCGGCGGGCGGCCGGACGGGCGACAACTGCCTGCTCGCGACCAAGGTGATGATCCCCCTCGACGGCCAGGTCCGGGAAGGCGTCGGACTGCTCGGCTCCCCGTGCTTCGAGATCCCCCGCTCGGTGGACCGCGACACCCGCTTCGACCACTTCAGGACCGGCGACACCCTGCGACGCCGGCTCGCCGCGAAGAACCGCTACAACCTGCGCTCCATGGCCCTCATGCTGTTCGTGCGCTGGCTGCACACCTTCTGGCTCACCCTGTTCGGCCTCGCCTCCGTTGATCTGTACGGCGTGCTCGGCCATGTGGTGATCGCCGGATACCTGGCGTTCACGCTCGTCTTCTCCACCGCGTACTACATCCTCGTCGAGCGCTGGCTCGCCTCCTTCCGGGCGCTGCGACCCCGGCTGTGCTCCATCTACGAGCCGTACTTCTGGTGGCACGAGCGGCTGTGGAAGGTGCCCGACCACTTCCTCAACATCTACAACGGCACCCCCTTCAAGAGCCTGGTGTGGCGGCTGCTGGGCGTGCGCATCGGCAGCAGGGTCTTCGACGACGGCTGCTACCTGACCGAGCGGACCCTCACCACCATCGGCGACGAGTGCACCCTCAACGCCGGCAGCAAGATCCAGTGCCACTCCCAGGAGGACGGCACCTTCAAGTCCGACGGCACCACCCTGGGCGCCCGCTGCACGCTGGGCGTCGCCGCCCACGTGCACTACGGCGTGACCATGGGCGACGGCTCCGTACTGGCACCCGACGCCTTCCTGATGAAGGGCGAGGAAGTCCCCCCGAACGCCCGGTGGGGCGGCAATCCCGCGGTCGACATGCCCGAGCCCGACAGCCGGCCCGCCGGCCCGGGCCGGGCGAAGCCGACCACCGACGCCGCCGCGGCGACCGTGAGTTGAGGAAGGCCATTCGATGCGAACGCGCGTGGAGACGGACCGGGAGTTCTGGAGCCGGACACTGACCGCCGGCGGTGTCACCGCCGTGCCCCGGTGGGCGGCGGAGCCCGCGCCGGGCACGGCCGGGCACGGGGCACCCGCCCCGGGAACGGACGAGCACGAGATACCGGTGCCGGACGACCTGACCGCGGAGCTGCGGGCCCTGGCCGCGCACCGCGAACTGCCGGTCGGCACCCTGCTGCTGGCCGCGCATCTCAAGGTGCTGGCCGTCCTGTCCGGCGAGCCGGAGGTGGTCACCGGTCACAGCACCGGCGGATCCGCCGAACCGCTGCCCTGCCGGACGTCCGTACCCGCCGGCTCCTGGCACACCCTGCTGACCGCCACCCGGTCGGCCGAGACCGAGGTGCTCACGCGCCGGGACTTCCCGGTGGAGAAGCTGCGCCGGGAACTGGGGCTGACCGAGCCGCCGTACGAGATCGTGTGCGGCCCCCTCGAGACCGGCGCTGCCCACGCCGACGCCGGCGATCTGCACGTGCGCTGGTCCGACCGGGCCGGACGGCTCACCCTGCGCCTGCGGCACCGCACGGACGTACTGGACACCGCGGCGGCGGTCCGGATCGGCGGCTACCACCTGACGGCCCTGCGCCTGATGACCGCCGGCCCGGACGCCGACCACACCCGGCAGAGTCTGCTGTCCGCCGAGGAAAGGCTCGAACAGCTCGACGGCATGGCGGGTCCGCACCGGACGCTGCCGGACGCCCGCGCCCATGAACTGTTCGAGCAGCGGGTACGGGCGCATCCGCAGGCGGTGGCGGCCGTGCACGGTGAGCGGGAGTGGACGTACGAGGAACTCAACCGGCGGGCGAACCGGTTGGCGCGGGCGCTGCTGGCGAGGGGCCTGGACCGGGAGGGCGTGGTCGCCGTCGTCACCGAGCGCACCCTCGACTGGCCGGCGGCGGTCCTCGCGGTGTTCAAGGCCGGCGGTGTCTACCTGCCGATCGAACCGCACTTCCCGGCCGGCCGGATCGCCGCGACCCTCTCCCGGGCCGGCTGCCGGCTGGTCCTGACCGGCACCGGCCCCACCGACACCCTCGACGAGGCCCTGGCCGGCCTGCCGGGGACCCGGAAGCTGCCGGTCGAGGAGGCGTACACCGAACCGCACGCCGACGACGACCCCGGCATCCCGGTCGACCCCGGCCAACTCGCCTACATCTACTTCACGTCCGGCTCCACCGGTGAGCCGAAGGGCGCGATGTGCGAGCACGCGGGCATGCTCAACCACCTCCACGCCAAGATCGACGACCTGGCGATCGGGGAGGGCTGCGTCGTCGCCCAGACCGCCCCGCAGTGCTTCGACATCTCCCTGTGGCAGCTCCTCGCACCGCTCCTGGTGGGCGGCCGGACCCTGCTGGTCGAGCAGGACGTGATCACGGACGTGGCGCGGTTCGTCGACACCCTGGAGCGCGGCCGGGTCGGCGTGGCGCAGCTGGTGCCGTCGTACCTGGAGGTCGTGGTCTCCTACCTGGAGCGGAACCCGCGCCCGCTGCCCGACCTGCGCTGCGTGTCGGTGACCGGCGAGGCGCTCAGACGCGAGCTGGTGCAGCGCTGGCTCGCGGTCCAGCCGGGCATCGGGCTGCTCAACGCCTACGGGCTGACGGAGACGTCCGACGACACCAACCACGAGCTGCTCCGCGAGGTGCCCGACCGGGTGCTGCTCGGCAGGCCCGTCGGCAACGTCCGGGTCTACGTCGTGGACGAGCACCTGTCGCTGCTGCCGCTGGGCGCCCCGGGACTGATCGCGTTCTCCGGTGTCTGCGTGGGCCGCGGATACGTCAACGACCCCGAGCGCACCCGGGAGGCGTACCGGACCGACCCCTACCGGCCAGGCGAACGGCTCTATCTGGGCGGCGACTGGGGGCGCTGGCACCCCGGCGGCAAACTGGAGTTCCTCGGCCGCCGGGACAGCCAGGTCAAGATCCGCGGCTTCCGGATCGAGATCGGCGAGATCGAGAACGCGCTGCTGCGCGTGGCCGGAGTACGGGACGGCGCGGTGGTCGTCGCCGAACGCGGCGGTGGCGGCACGCACCTGATCGCCTTCCACAGCGGCGAACGGCGGCCCGCCGAGCAGCTGCGGGAGGCGCTCGCCGGCACCCTGCCCGACTACATGGTGCCCTCGGCCTTCCACTGGCGGGAGAGCCTGCCGCTGACCCCCAACGGCAAGATCGACCGCAAGGCCCTGACGAGGCAGGCCGAGGAGGCGTCCCGGCCCGCCGAGCCGTCCGCGGGGGACCTGAGCCCGGCCGAACGGCGGCTGGCCGCGGTCTGGGCCGAACTGCTCGGCGTACCCGAGGAGCGGATCGGCCGCACGGACCACTTCTTCGACTCCGGCGGCACCTCCCTGACCGCGGTCAAGCTCAGCCTCGCGTTGGACCGCGCGGTCTCCCTCAAGGACATCACCCGGCACCCGGTCCTCGCCGACCTGGCCGCCCTGCTGGCGGGCACGCCGGCCCGGCCGCGGCAGGAACTGCTGGTGTCCCTCTCGGGCGGGAGCGGCAGGGCCGACCGTGCCCTGGTGTGCTTCCCGTACGCGGGCGGCAACGCGGTCAACTACCAGCCGATGGCGAGCGCGCTGGCCGACAGCGGCCTGGCGGTGCTCGCCGTGGACCTGCCCGGCCACAACCTGGCCGCACCCCCCGAACCCTTCGCCCCGATCGAGGAGGTGGCCGAACGGGTCGCCGGGGAGATCGCGGCACGCGGCCTGACCCAGGTCATGCTGTGGGGACACTCGTCGGGAGCCGCGCCCGCCGTGGAGACGGCCAGGCGGCTCCAGCAGCGGGGCGTCCGGGTGACACGCCTCTTCCTCGGCGCCCACCGGCTCGGCACCGCAGCCGAACGGCAGGCCGCCGTCGCCGAACTGACGGCCCGCAGCGACCGCGAGATCGCGGCGCGACTGGCCGCCGACGGCGGCCACGCCGAACTCGCCGAGCTGAACCCCCGGCACGCCGAGCACATCGCCGCCGCCTACCGCCACGACTGCCTCTCGGCGCACCGCTACTTCCACGCGGCCCTTCAGACCCCACCGCCGGTCAGGCTGTCCGCACCGGTGACGGTGGTCGTCGCCGCCGACGACCCGCACACCGCGGGCCACGACCGCCGGCACCGGGACTGGCAGCTCCTCGCCGACCACGTCGAGCTCCACGAACTCAGCGACGGCGGACACCACTTCACCCGCACCCGGCCCGCCGAGGCGGCACGAGCCGTCCTGGACACCGTCCTCCCCCTCGCCCCCTCCTGACCGACGTCCGACGTCCGACGTCCTGACCCGTCACACCCCAGGCGGTCGACCGAAAGGAACCCGAGATGCCGTCCTCATCCCTGGCATCACCACTCGACGTGGAGCTGCGGCCCGACAGACCGGCACTGCTGCGCGTCGAACCGCCCGACGACGCCCCGAAGTGGGCGGCCGAGCACCGCGACGCGCTGCGCGCCCAGGTCACCGAACACGGCGCGCTGCTCGTGCGCGGCCTCGGGCTGCGGGACGCCGGCCGGACGGGCGCCGTCTTCGCGGGGCTGGCCGGTGAACTCATGACGGAGCGTGAGGCCTTCGCCCCCCGCGAGGCGCACGGCCGGGGGCTCTACTCGTCCACGCCCTGGCCGGCCAACCAGCCGATGTGCATGCACCACGAGCTGAGCTACCCGCTCCAGGTGCCCGGCCTGATGCTGTTCGCCTGCCTCACCGCTCCCGAGCAGGGCGGGGCGACCGCGCTGGCCGACGCCGAGGAGGTGCTGCGGGCACTGCCCAGCGGCCTCACCGAACGGTTCGAGCGGGAGGGCTGGATCCTGACCCGCACCTACAACGACGAGATCGGCGCCGGCCTCACGGAGTCCTTCGGCACCGGCGACCGCACCGAGATCGAGCGCTACTGCCGGGCGAACGCCATCGACTGCACCTGGCAGCCCGACGGCACCCTGCGCACCGAGCAGCGCCGCAACGCCGTCGTCCGGCACCCGGTCACCGGCCGGCGCTGCTGGTTCAACCAGATCGCCTTCCTCAACGAGTGGACGCTCGCCCCCGAGGTGCGCGAGTACCTGGTGGACGTCTACGGCGCCGACGGACTGCCCTTCAACACCCGCCACGGCGACGGCTCCCCGATCCCCGAGGACGTCGTCCGGACCATCAACGCCACCTACGAGGCGCACACCCGGCGCGACCCCTGGCAGCCGGGCGACCTGCTGCTGGTGGACAACATCCGCACCGCGCACAGCCGAGAGGCGTTCAGCGGAGACCGGCAGGTCCTCGTCGGCATGGGCGAGCCCGTACGGCCGGCCGAGGACTGCCCTGCCCTGGAGGCGAGCGAGCGATGACCGACACACTGCCGACGGCCACCGCGTCCGCCGGACCCGCACCGGCGCACCTGCCGACCTTCGCCGTGATCACCGGCGAACAGGTGCAACAGGCGCTGAGCGGGCGCGAGAAACAGCTCGTGGAGCTGGTGGAGGCCGCCTACCGGCTGCACGACGCCGGCGACTCCGTCAACCCGCCGTCGTACTTCCTGCGCTTCCCCGACCGGCCCAGCTCGCGGATCATCGCGCTGCCGGCCTCGCTGGGCGGCCCGGTCCAGGTGGACGGGCTGAAGTGGATCTCCAGCTTCCCGGAGAACGTGAGCGCCGGACTGCCGCGGGCGTCCGCGGTGCTCATCCTCAACGAGCACGACACCGGCTACCCGTTCGCCTGCCTGGAGAGCTCGATCATCAGCGCCACCAGGACGGCTGCCTCCGCGGCCCTGGCCGCCGACTGGCTCAGCCGCGGCCGCTCCCGCCCCACCCGGGTCGGGTTCTTCGGCACGGGCCTGATCGCCCGTTACATCCACACCTTCCTGGCCGGGACCGGCTGGGACTTCGACGAGGTCGGCGTGCACGACCTGTCCGCCGACAGCGCCGCCGGCTTCAGCGGCTACCTGCGGGGGACCGGCAGCGCCGCCCGGATCACCGTCCACGACAGCGCCGAGGACCTGGTCCGCGGCAGCGACCTCGTGGTCTTCGCCACCATCGCGGGCCGGCCCCATGTCACCGACCCCGCCTGGTTCACCCACAACCCGCTGGTCCTGCACGTCTCCCTGCGCGACCTCGCCCCCGAGGTCCTGCTGGGCGCGGCCAACTTCGTCGACGACGTCGACCACTGCCTGAAGGCCGACACGTCGCCCCACCTGGCCGAACAGCTCACCGGCGACCGGGACTTCCTGAACGGGACCCTCGGCGACGTCATGTCCGGCCGGGCCGCCCCGCCGCCCGACCGCCCGGTGATCTTCTCGCCCTTCGGACTCGGCGTCCTCGACCTAGCCGTCGGCAAGTACGTCTACGACGAGGTGTCCCGGTCGGGAGACCTGCGTCTCATCGATGACTTCTTCCACGAACTGCGCCGGTACGGCTGAGACCGTCGTCCTCGGCCCGGCACCAGGAGGCCCGCCGTGCCTGTCATCTCCGCTCCCCACGCCTTCAACGAGGGCGATCTCTTCGTCGACCTGGAGTCCATCTGCGGACACGCGCTCTATCTGAAGTGCGAGGCCTTCAACTTCGCCGGATCCATCAAACTGAAGGCCGCGAACGAGATGGTGGAGAGCGCCGAACGGGACGGACTCCTGAAGGCTGACTCCGTCCTCGTCGAGTCCTCGTCCGGGAACCTGGGCGTCGCGCTCAGCATGATCGCCGCGAGCAAGGGCTACCGGTTCCTGTGCGTGACGGACTCCCGCTGCAACCTGTCGACCAGGCTCCTCATGGAGGCGCTCGGCAGCGACGTGCACATCGTGGCCGACCAGGACTCCAACGGCGGCTTCCTGGGCACCCGCATCGAGTACGTCCGCAACCTGTGCGCCTCGGACGACAGATACGTCTGGCTCAGCCAGTACACCAACCCCGGCAACTGGTCGGCGCACTACCGCACCACGGCGCCGGAGATCGCCCGCCGGTTCCCGGAACTGGACGTCCTGTTCGTCGGGGCGGGCACCACCGGAACCCTGATGGGCTGCGCCCGCTACTTCCGGGAGTGGCACCGGCCGGTGCGGATCGTCGCCGTGGACGCGGTGGGTTCGGTGGCGTTCGGCGGCGAACCGGGCCGCCGGATGATCCCGGGCCTCGGCATGAGCATGCGGCCGCCGCTGCTCGACGAGTCCTTCGTGGACGAGGTGATCCGCGTCGAGGAGCCGGACACCATCCGGATGTGCCACCGCATGGCCAGGCACGGCTTCCTGTTCGGCGGCTCCACCGGCACGGTGGTCAGCGGCGCGACGGACTGGCTGTCCCGGCACGGCACCTCCGACCTCACCGCGGTCGCCATCGCACCGGACCTCGGCGAGCGCTACCTCGACACCATCTACCAGAGCAACTGGCTGCAGGACCTCTACGGCGACCACGTGCTCGACACCGAGGACACCGAGGACGCCGAGGACACCGCACGGCCCGGGGCCGAGCCCCACCGCCTGCCCCGGGAGCCCAAGTCCGCCTCACGCGCCCCGGCGCGCCGCCGCAGCCCCTGATGCCGCCCGGCGGACCGCACCGCACGGAGCCCCTCGAAGCCGCCTCCGCGGCGACCCCGAGGGGCCCCGGCACATCCGCCCCGGCCGCACTCGCGCCGTGCCCGCGCCGTGCCCGGGTCAGCGCCGCGCCAGTTCCGCCAGCCACGGATGCCCGGGATGCACGTGCGCCAGCCACCCGCCGAGCCGGTCGCGGCGCGCCCGGCCCAGCAGCGGCAGCACCCCCGCGAAGTCGGCGTGGTCCTTGGCCCGCGAGTCCTTCGACTTGAACAGCAGCACCAACTCCGGCACCAGGTAAGGGATCCCGTCCGCGCTCCACGCGACCACCGCCTCGTACGGCAGCTGCAGGCTCGCGTCCCGCCGGAAGATCCACGTCCCGCCCTCGTGCGGCTCACGGAACACGTCCAGGAGGTACCGGCCGTTCGCCGGATCCCGCACCCAGGTCTGGTGCGTGGCCGCGAGCAACTCCGCCCCCGCCTCCGGCCAGATCCGTCCCGAACCCACCGCGTCGAACGCGTACGCGGGGAAGCGTTCCCGGACCTCGGGGAAGCCTGCCGCGGGCACCGCGATCTCCAGATCCCCGTGGGACCGGGACTGCCGCCCACGGAACAGGTCCAGCGCCCAGCCCGCCGCCACGCACCAGGGCACCCCGACCCCGCGCAGCCGCTCGGCGACCTCCGCCGGCCGCCAGCACCCCGCCCACCGCGCGGCCACGTCGCCGGCGTCCGGAACGACACCGCCGGCCGGCACAGGATCAGTCACCGGACCAACCTACGTCAGCCGGAGACCGGGGTGCCGTCGGCCGCGTCGGGGGAGCGCAGCAGGCGCAAGAAGGCCTTCACGCCCGCGATGATCTCCTGGTTGTCGGTGAGACGGTTCACGGTGGACTCGAACTCCCGGCCCAGCGCGGCGATCCTGCGATCCGTCTCCTCGGCCCGCTCGTACGTGCTCATCGCCAGCGCGTCCACGGTGCGGCGCAGTTCGGCCAGGGCCCGGTACTGTTCCTCCGCCTTCTCCTCCAGGACCCGTGTCCCGGCCTCGGCCCGGTCCAGGCGCAGGTGCAGTTCGACGACGTCGTCCCGCGGATACGTGACCTCCCTCAGGAGGGTGCCGAGGCGCCGCCGCAGCTGCGCGAAGTACGCGCCGGCCGGCCGGAAGAAGGTGCTCAGCAGGAAGAAGCCGGCGAACCAGTAGCCCGTGAACGCGCGGGTCGCCCAGGCGACCGCGACGACGGCCCCGGCCGTCAGGAGGTGCCCCGCGACCGCCGCCCGCAGCATCGCACGGGCGATGCGCGCGGCCTCGGCGTCCCTGGCCGGGGGGATCTCCATGCCCCTGGCACGGCTGACCGCCGTCTCGGCGAGCACCGCGTGCGCGCGGAAGTACAGGTTCCAGGGAACCGTGAGCAGGAGCAGCAGCCACAACAGGCTCAGCGCGCCCGCCCCGACGGTGAACACCACCGTGGGCGGTGCCCCCGCGACGTACGCGAGGACCAGCGCGGCCCCCGCCGCCACGACGGCCACCACCGCACCCAGAAATCTGCCCATGGCCCCGTCTCCCGTCCGCCCGCCGACACGACCCATCGTCCCCGCCCCGGGTGCGGGGCGGCATGAGTAGGCGTACTCAGCCGGGCGGCCGGAGTGCACGCGCCTGTTACCGAACGCGGACAGACCCGGGTGAACGACGCCCGCCCCGGCGCCCTCTCACGGGGTGCAGCGAAACCTGTCCTGACCAGTTCATGGGGGAGCTTTCATCATGACCACGCACCGTGCCCGCCGTACCGCCCGTTCCGCCGCCCTGCTCGCCGTCGCCGCCGCGGCGGCACTGTCCCTGACCGCCTGCCAGAGCGAGGGCAAGGACGCCGCCGGCCGGACGAAGGACGTCTCCGCGGCCACGTCCGGTGCGAGCCGGGCCAGGACCACCGCGGACGAGACCCGGAGCGGTTTGCGGACGCAGACGACCGCCGCGCGGCGCGCCACCGCCGCTGCCGCCACGCCCAGGTCGGCGTCCCCGGTCCGCACCCAGACCCTGCCCGACGGCAGCAAGGCCGAGATCCGCAGGCTCGGTGCCCAGCACTACCTGCTCAAGCTCGTGCACCACGGTGACGTCCTGGCCACGATGGAGGCGAACCACCGGGACGCCGGGCTCGACGCCAACGACATGTTCCTCGTGCTCACCAAGGACGGCCGGGTCGAGGCCTGGATGGGCGGCGGACACGAGGGGCCGGGCACCTTCGAGCTCATGGGCGGCTGGACGGCCAAGGTCACGAAGGTCGGCGAGAACCACTACCGCGCGCGGGTCCTCGGCGACGCCGGCGGTGTGTCCGCGACGATGGACGCGAACGGGCGGGACGCCGGTGTCGAGATCGACCGTGTCTACGTCGTGCTCAGCGCCGGCGGCGTGGTCAGCGCCCACTCCTGAGGGAGCGGTTGACGATGTCGACGCGGAAGGAGCCGACGAGCAAGGGGTGACGCTCCACGATCGCCTCCCCGTACGCCTCGCCGTCGCCGCCGAGCAGCGCGCGGGCGGCGGCGAGGCATCGGCGGACGTCCGCGTGGATCTCCGGTCCGTGCGGCCAGCAGATCCAGGGCCCGCTCCCAGCCGGTGATGCCGTTGTCGCCGAGGTACAGTTCGAGATCGTCGACCTGGCGGCGCTGCACAAGCGGAGCCTGCGGGTGGGGCGGCGGTCCGACCTGGTGCACCGGGTCGACTTCCACACCCTCACCAACTTCGGCAAGTTCTCCACCCACCACACGGGTCTGACCCCGGGCGCTTTACGGCACACGCACCGGGACGGTTACTTCCCCCACAGGGGGTGGCCCGCCGGGCTTCGCGCGGCCAGAATGGCCGGATGCGCCGTCTGGTCGTCCTTGACGCTCCGTCGAATCTCGGCCTCCGGCCGCCCACCGCGGGCAGCGTGCCCGGGTGCTACAAGCTGGCCGGGGCGCTGCGCGAGCAACGGCTGGTGCAGCGGCTCGGGGCGGACGAGGGCGGGGTGGTGGTGCCGCCCCGTTACGACCGCGGCGACTGGGCGGAGGGCGACGGTGTGTTCAACGCCGCGGCGATCGCCACGTACACCCGCAAGCTCGCCCACCGCATCGAACACCACGTCCGGGCCGGAGACTTCCCGGTCGTGCTGGGCGGGGACTGTTCCATCCAGCTCGGCGCCTCGCTCGCCCTCCGCCGTATCGGGCGGTACGCGATCGCCGTCATCGACGGATCCGCGGACTTCCGGCACCCCGGCAACTCCGACCGCATCGGTGCCGCGGGCGGCGAAGAGCTGGCCATCGCGACCGGCCGAGGCCAGCGGGATCTGACGGACCTCGAAGGGCTGCGGCCGTACATCAGGGACGAGGACGTGCGGCTCTTCGGCATCCGGGACTACGACGAACAGCGCGCCGAACTCACCGAGTTGAAGATCATGAATGCGACGGTGGGGGAGATCCGGGAGCGGGGCGCCGAGGAGCTGGCGGACGCGGTCCTGCGGACGCTCGAAGAGCCCGTGACCGACGGATTCTGGGTCCATCTGGACGCGGACGTGCTGGACCCGTCAGTCATGCCCGCCGTCGACAGCCCGGACCCGGGCGGCCTCCTGCCCCACGAACTCGTGCCGTTGCTGGGGACCTTGGTGCGGTCAGAACGGTGCGTGGGCCTGAACCTCACCATCTACGACCCCGATCTCGACCCCGACGGCTCCTGCGCGGCCCTCCTCGCCGACATCCTCCAGACGGCCTTCACCGGTTCCCCGCCGGACGTCAGTCGATCGTGGTCGTGCAACTGCTCGTGAACGAGAGGACGTGATCAGGGTGTCGAGCTTGCCCGAGACGGGCGCCACCACCTTCAGCAATCCCGTGATCCCCGGCTTCCACCCCGACCCGAGCATCTGCCGGGTGGGCGAGGACTACTACCTCGCGTGCTCCAGCTTCGAGTACTTCCCCGGCGTCCCGGTCTTCCACAGCCGCGACCTGGTGCACTGGTCCCAGATCGGCAACGCGCTGGACCGGCCGGCCCAGCTCCGCCTGCCGCTCGACTCGCGCTCCTCGGGCGGCATCTACGCTCCCACGCTGCGCCACCACGACGGCCGGTTCTGGCTGATCGTCACGAATGTCAGCAGCGACGGCAACATGCTGTTCACGGCCACCGACCCGGCAGGCCCCTGGTCCGATCCGGTCCGGCTGCCCGCAGTCCCCGGCATCGACCCGGATCTCGCCTGGGACGAGGACGGCACCTGCTGGTGCACGGTCGCGGGCGTGGGCCAGGTCCGCCTCGATCCCCGCACCGGCGAGACCCTCGGCCCCGTCCGCAAGGTGTGGTCCGGGTCGCCCGGCGCCAAGGCCCCGGAGGCACCTCACCTGTACCGGATCGGTGACTACTGGTACCTGCTGATCGCGGAGGGGGGCACCGAGCGCGGCCACGGCGTCTCGATCGCCCGGAGCCGCACCCCCGACGGCCCTTTCGAGCCGTGCCCGGCCAACCCGGTCCTCACCCACCGCGGTATCGACCACCCCGTCCAGAACACCGGCCACGCGGACCTCGTGCAGGCACCCGACGGCTCCTGGTGGATGGTGCTGCTCGGGGTACGGCCGGGCGGCGGCACCCCCGGCTGGCACGTGCTCGGCAGAGAGACCTTCCTGGTGCCGGTCGACTGGGTCGACGGCTGGCCGGTCGTCGGCGAACTCTCCTTGCGGGCCCCCGCGCCACCGTGGCCTCTCCAGCCGGTCCCGGTCACCCCGGTCCGCGACGACTTCGACCTCAGCGTGCTAGCTCCGCACTGGGTCTCGCTGCGCCACCGTCCCCCGGAGGACTGCACCACGAAGGAACGGCCCGGCTGGCTCACCCTGCGCGCCCGCGGCGCGTCACTCGACGACACCGACGTGACCTTCCTCGGCCGGCGCCAGCAGCACCTGTCCTGCCGGGCCCGGATCCTGGTCGACGTCGGCGAGGGACGAGGCGGCCTGGCCGTCCGGCTCGACGAGCGGCACCACTACGACATCGAGGCCGCGTCCGAAGAGGTGCGGGTCCTCGCCCGGATCGGCTCGGTGAGCACGGTCGTGGCCTCCCGGCCGGTACCGCCCGGACCCCTCGTCCTCCGCGTCGAGACGGCCGCCGTCGACACCCTGACCGACGCACTCACCGGCCCCGACACCGTCACCCTCGGCATCGAGGAACCGGACGGCACCTTCGCCGGGCTCGCCGCGCTCGACGGCCGGTACCTGTCCACCGAGGTCGCCGGCGGCTTCACCGGACGGGTTCTCGGCATGTTCGCCTCGTCGGGCGCGGTGCACTTCGACTGGTTCGACTACGAGCCGATCGACCGCTGAACGCCGGTGACACCCGCGGTGCGCGACTCGGGGGAACCCGCGTCGCGCACCGCGCCTGGCGTCAGGCGGAACCCGTGCCGTTGCCGGGGTACCGGTGGTTCGGGCGGCAACTCCTCGACTGCGCCCGCCGATCCCGGGGCATCAAGAGCCTTGGGATTTCTGCTCGCGCGCATGCCCCGCCTCCGTGTCCGAGGCATTGACGACTGACACCACCGTGTCGGACGGCTTCACGATGTGCCCGCGCGTGCCGCTCGGCAGGGGAGCGGGGCGACGGCGCACCGAGGCCACCGGGGTGCCGCCGGCGGTAACGTCGACGAGTACCTGCGCGTCTTCGGCCGCCCCGAGCGACTCGCGGTCTGGCGCGAGAACCGCTCCTACGTCGCGCAGGTCAGCGCGGGAGCCGGCCGGAGGAGAGCAGCTCATGACCACGTTCCCCACCGCACAGGCCGTGCGGACCACCCCGGAAGGCCTCCTCTGGGAGCCCGGCGAGCGCTGGGTGCGCGGCCGCAAGGGCGAGGTGACGGTCGTCGACAGCCGGCACCCCGTCCTGGTCTGGGAGCCGGGTGTCCCCGTCCCGCTGTACGCCTTTCCGCGCACCGAGGTCCGCGAGGACCTGCTCCGCCCCGCGAAGAACCCCCCGACCGGTACGCACACCGGCTCACGGATCTTCTACGACCTCGACATCGACGGCGACCTGCTGGAGAACGCCGCCTGGACCTTCCCGGCCGCCGACCTCGCCGACCACATCGCCTTCGAATGGTTCCGGCGCACCGGCCGGGGCCTCGACCACTGGTACGAGGAGGAGGAAGAGATCTTCATCCACCCGCGCGACCCGCACAAACGCGTGGACGCCATCCCGAGCAGCCGCCACCTCGTGGTCCGGATCGACGGCACGGTCGTCGCGGACACCCACCGTCCGGTGCTGCTGTTCGAGACCGGCCTGCCCACGCGCTACTACATCCCCCGCGAGGACGTCCGCCTCGACCTGTTCGAACCCACCGACCACCGCACCGGCTGCCCCTACAAGGGCACGGCGGAGTACTGGTCCTGGCGCGGCGATTCCGACATCCCGGCGAACGTCGTCTGGAGCTACCCGGACCCGCTGCCCGCGGTCGGCCCGATCAAGGGACTCCTCGCCTTCTACAACGAGGCCGTCGACATCACCGTCGACGGCGAACCCCAGGAACGCCCCGTCACCCACTTCACCAGGACGCTCTCGCAGAGACCGCAGGCATGACACCGGCTCGGCAGCCGCGAAACCGGTCCCGCGAAGTCAGGACGTCGGCCTACTCGACGTCTCCGGTTCCAGCGAACCGTCCTCCACCAGGCATACCTGACGCCGTGCCGAGGCGGCGTCGATGTGCTCGCTGTCGGCAGGTCGCTCCGCAGTACCGGGCGGGCCGGCCGGTGGGCCGGAGCTCGAGCCAGGCGCCGCATTCCTCGCACTGTGACGCTGTGTGAAAAGCACCGGGGATGTCACGAAACCCCTGGCCTTGCGTGACGGACGAGGGCGCCCGCAGGCTCTCCAGTGCCAGCCGCACCATGCGGGCACCTCCGTCGCGGTCGCGGTGCGCGGCCCGCATCGTCGCGCACCCGACGGTCAGGGCTGCGACATCGTCCGCGTTCACGTCGGTGCGGACGCCGCCGCCGCGCTGGGCCGCGCGAAGCATGTGGTCAAGGGCCTGTCGGAAGCGTCGCGCCGACGCGGCCAGGCTCGGCCGTGGCCAGCTCGTCCGGGTGGTCAAGGCGTCGCATGTGTGCTTGCGCCCGTGGGACGTGTCGACGACCTCCAGGAGGAAGCCGAGGAGTGCCGAGGCGGGGTCGGTTCGCGCCGCCCACTGTCGAGCGGTCTCCACGAGGTCGTCCAGCTGCTGGACGAGTACGGCCTCCAGCAGGATCTCCTTGCTGGGGAAGTGCCGGTAGACGGTGCCGGCGCCGACCCCCGCCTGCCGCGCGATCGCGCCGAGCGAGACGTCCAGGCCGTGCTCGTCGAACGCCTGCGAGGCGGCGGCGAGCACCTTCCTGCGGTTACGGCGGGCATCGGCCCGGCTCGCGTCCCGGGGAGCTGCGGTCATGTCACGTAATCCCTTGTCCGTGCCACTCAACCGGGTGGAGCATTCCACATCGACCCCGGGTCCAACCCCACCTGTCCACCGACCGTCCCGGGGCGGAGGACGACATGACTCCCAATGAAGATGTCAAGCCGCCTCGGTCGCGGGTGGTGTGAGTTGGTAGCACCGTCCGTCACGCAGCAGGGCCCACAGGACGTTGACGCGTCGGCGGGCCAGGGCGAGTACGGCCTGGACGTGCCGTTTACCCTCAGAGCGTTTGCGATCGTAGAAGCGGCGGGACTCCTCGCAGCAGCGGATGCTGATCAGCGCGGAGGTATAGAAGACCCGTTGCAGTCCGCGGTGGTAGCGGGCGGGGCGGTGCAGGTTGCCGCTGATGCGTCCGGAATCGCGGGGAGCCGGGGCCAGGCCGGCGAAGCCCGCGAGGCGGTCAGGAGTACCGAAGCGAGCCATGTCCCCGCTCGTGGCGGCCAGGAACTCGGCGCCGAGCAAGGGGCCGATCCCGGGCAGGCTGACGATCACCTCGGCCTGGCCGTGGCTGCGAAACCGTCCCTCGATGAGTTTGTCGATCTCGTCGACCTTCTCGTGGCCGAGGTTCAGGACGTCAGCGATCAGGGCGAGCAGCTCGGGTTCGTCGTTGGCCACCCGGCGGGACAGCAGGTGTCTGCCGTCCGTATCGATCACCGCACAGTGGTGGTGCGTCTTGCCGATGTCCACCCCGGCCCATATGCAGCCCATCGTCCCTCCGGCGCTCGTGCCTGTCGTGTCCGCAGACGACCTCGCCGGCAGGTCCTTACACAGCGATCTGTTCGCAAATCCCAATCAGCGGCCGAGTCGTCGCGGGGCGTGAGACGGCCAGTCATAGGAAGCCACGGTCGGCAGACCACTGAAAGCCACACCTCACGCCCCTCGGATGCCCCAACCCTACGAATGGCTGGACCAAACCGATGACCAACGTAAGGACCACTGACCGCTTGGTCGTCGTGACCGGTGCGACCGGTCGGCAGGGCGGTGCCACCGCACACCGGCTCCTGGCGGCCGGAAGGCCGGTGCGCGCGCTGGTGCGGGACACGACCGCGCCCGCCGCCGCATCACTGGAAAACGCCGGAGCGGAGCTCGTGCGCGGCGACTTCGACGACCCGTCGAGTCTGCCCGCCGCGCTGGAGGGGGCAGCGGCACTGTTCGCCGTACCGCCCGTGGCGTTCGGGCCGACCGGCGCGGACGTGGAGCTGGAGTTCGCCCGGGGCCGGGCACTGATCGATGCCGCGGCCGCGGCGGGAGTCGAGCACGTCGTGTTCACCGGAGTCGCGTCCACGCCGGGCCGCCCGGGCGGCTCCGAGGGGAAGAAACGCATCGAGGACTACCTGCGTGAACGGATCCGGTCGGTGACCGCGCTGCGTCCGGTGCGGTTCATGTCGAACTATCTGGGTTCGACGCCCATCGGCCTCGACGGCATCGTCCATGGCGTGCACCGGCACATCTTCCCGCCGGACGAACCCGTCCAGATCATCGCGGTGGAGGACATCGCCGAGTTCGCCGCGCTGGTCTTCGACCGGCCGGACCGGTTCGCGGGACGGAGTCTGGAACTGGCCGGGGACGCCCCCACCCCGGTCGAGGCGGTCGCCGCGATCAGCGAGGCCACCGGGGTCACCGTGCGCTACGAGCAGCTCACCCACGCCGAGGCCACCGCACTCCACCCCGAGATCGCCCGGGTGCGGGGACGCTGGGCAGCCGGATCGCGCTGGCACGCCGACATCGAGGCGCTGCGGGTGATCCATCCCGGACTGCGGACCCTCGCGCACTGGCTCGCCGAATCCGGCGCCGACTCCCTGCGGAAGAGGCTCGTCGAAACCGCGTCTCCGGGACTGTGAAGCAATGACGTGACTGCGGCCCGCTGGTGGGGAGCCGTGTCAGCGGGAGCCGGTTCCGTGGACGCCGTACCGGTCGATCAGGCCGAGTTCCTCGTCCGTCAGCGGCGGGAACTCGAGCGCCTTGAGGTTGTGGTCCAGTTGCCACGTGGAGCTCGCGCCGATGAGTGCGCTGGTCACCTGGGGCTGTCGCAGGGCCCACTGCAGTGCCAGCTGCGCCAACGACTGGCCCCGCCGCCGGGCGATCTCGTCGAGTGCCGTGGCCCGCTCGCGGTAGGTGTCGTCGACGGCGTCGGGCGACAGGAAGGCGCTGTCGCGGGCGCGGGCGCCCGGGGGGATCGTGCCGTCGGGATACTTGTCGGTGAGCAGTCCCTGGGCGAGCGGACTGTAGACGACGAGGCCGAAGCCGTCCCGGGCGGCGAGATCGAACAGACCGTTGAGTTCCGGGGTGCGGTCGAAGATCGAGTAACGCGGCTGGTGGACCAGCAGCGGGACTCCGGCCCGGCGCAGCAACTCCGCGGCCTCGTGCGCCCGTTCAGGGGTGTAGTTGGAGATGCCCGCGTAGCGCGCCTTTCCTGACCGGACCGCCGTCACCAGGGCTCCGACGGTCTCCTCCAGCGGAGTGCAGAGGTCGGGGCTGTGGCTGTAGAAGATGTCGACGTAGTCGGTGCCGAGGTCGCGCAGGCTGTGATCCAGCGAGGCCAGCAGTGACTTGCGGGAACCACCCTTCAGGTAGGGACTCGGGCCGAGCGGGTTGCCGGCCTTGGTCGACAGCACGAGCTCGTCCCGGTAGGGCGCGAGGTCCCTGCGCAACACGGTGCCGAAGAACTCCTCGGCGGCGCGCGCGGGTGGACCGTAACGGTTGGCGTTGTCGAAGTGGGTGATGCCGAGGTCGAACGCGTGCAGCACGATGTCGCGCCGGGTCGTGTAGGGGCGGTCGGCGCCGAACTTCTGCCAGAGGCCGAACGAGAAGGCGGGGAGGACGAGGCCCGAGTCGCCGGCCCTGCGGTGTTCGCCGAGCTTTTCGTAGCGGTCGTCGGCCGCCCGGTGGGAAGGAGCGCCGAATGTCATGCGTGGAAGCTCCGTTCAGGTGGGGACAGGAGACAGGAGAAATACAACCAGGCCGGAAGCGGCAGTTGGCGGGTGGCTCCGCACCGGCGGTGCAGCGGATCGGGCACATTGACATTCCGATCCATCACTCGGAGACTCGATCCCATGCCCGAGGTCCTGCTGCTCACCAGCGAGCGATGTGTCGACCTCGTACGCGTGTCCAGCGCGCAGTGTTGATCCCCTGGCCCCTTTCGCCGTTCCACTGTCGCGTGCCGTCGCCACTTTGACCTGCGAGGACGGACGTCCGGCTGCCCCGGGCGTCCGTGTTCGACACCGATCCGCGCGCAGTGTCCGAGGCACCCTCCGACGGCCACCACCCCGCACAGCGATCGGAAGCATGATGAGCCCGGAATTCCTCTGGTACATCCCCAACACCGTCGAGCCGGGGCACCGCGGTGACGACACGACGACCGGCTGGGGCTCCGTCGAGTACTCCACCGACCTCGCCCGCACGGCCGAGGAACACGGCTGGGGCGGCGCGCTCCTGGGAACCGGATGGGGGCGCCCGGACACCTTCACCGTCGCCACCGCGCTGGCCGCCCGGACCACCACCTTCAAGCCCCTGATCGCGATCCGTCCCGGCTACTGGCAGCCGGCTCACTTCGCCAGTGCGGCGGCGACACTCGACCAGCTCAGCCGCGGCCGGGTCCTGGTCAACATCGTCAGCGGACTGGACAACCTGGCCGCGTACGGGGACACGCGCAGTGATCCCGCGCAACGGTACGACCGCACCAGGGAGTTCCTCCATCTCGTACGACGGCTGTGGACCGAGGAGGACGTGACGTTCGACGGCGAGCATTTCCAGGTCGGCCGGTCCACGGTGGCCCCACGTCCGTACCCGGCCGACGCGAGAGCGCATCCGACGCTCTATTTCGGCGGTGCTTCCGAGGCCGCCGAGCGGGTGTCGGCGGCGGAGGCGGACGTCCAGCTCTTCTGGGGCGAGCCGCTCGACGGACTTGCCGAACGGATCGACCGGCTCAAGGCGTTGAGCGAGCAGGTGGGCCGCCGGCACCGGCCGCTGGAGTTCGGGCTGCGGATCACCACGGTGGTGCGCGACACCACCGAGGAGGCGTGGCGCGCGGCCGAGCAGCGGGTCGCGAGGATGGCGGCGGAGGGCGGGAAGGAACTGACCTGGGCGGGGGACCGCAGGACCGCCGTCGGGCAGCGGCGGCTCTTCGACCTCGCCGCTCGGGGTGAGGTGCTCGACACCTGCCTGTACACCACCCCCGGAAAGTTCGGTGGCGGGGGAGCGGGGACCACCTGGCTGGTCGGCTCGGCCGCCGACGTCGCCACGGCGCTGGAGAACTACCGCAAGCTCGGCATCACCCACTTCGTCCTCTCCGACACCCCCTACAAGCAGGAGATCAGCCGTGTCGGAGACCAGGTGCTGCCCCTGCTGCGCTGACCGTCGTGCGAGCGATCCACCAGAAAAGCCGCCCCTCCCGGATGCCGGCGACATCGATGAGAACGGATGAACAGTGAGCGCAGAGCAGCCCAGAACACTGAAGACCGTGACCGGAGCCGGTGGCACGTCGGAGACGTACGACCTGGCGATCGACCCGACCCGATCCACCCTGGACACCGCCGTGCGGGTGGCGAGGCTCGCCGAAGCGGCGCGGTTCGACGCGCTGTTCACCGCCGACCTGCTCAGGTTCGACGCCCAGGGTGCGATCGGCTCACAGGAGCCGCTGGTCTTCGTCTCGGCGCTGAGCCAGGTGACCTCGCGGATCGGCCTGATCGCGACGGTGTCGAGCACCTTCCACCACCCGTTCAACCTGGCCCGGCTCTTCGGCACCCTCGATCACGTCAGCAACGGGCGGGCCGCCTGGAACCTGGTGACCTCCTCGATCGGTGAGGAGAACTTCGGCGCCGGCGAACTGCCCAGCCCGGAGGAGCGCTACGCGCGCGCCGCGGAGACGCTGGACGTGGTCAACGCGCTGTGGGACAGCTGGGAACCCGGCGCGCTGACGGCCGGTGCGGACGGGAGGGCGGTGCTGCACCGCGACCGGGTGCACCCGATCCACCACTCCGGCCGGTTCTTCACCGTCAGCGGTCCGCTGAACATCCCGCCACTGCCGCAGCGCCGCCCGGTGCAGATACAGGCCGGGCAGTCCGAGGCGGGGACGGCGCTGGGCGCCCGCTACGCGGAGATCGTGTTCACGTCGCTGCCCACCCTCGACCACGCCCTGGACTTCACCCGGAAGATCCGCGACCAGGCCCGGAGCCTGGGACGGGCCGACGGACTGCCGCTGATCTTCAGCTCGCTCCATGCCACGTACGGCGCCACCGAGGAGGAGGCGAAGCGGCTCGTACGAGAGAAGCGGGAGTCGATCGACTTCGACCGCGGCCGTGGCCGGCTGGCCGACATGCTCGGCGGTGGAGTCGACCTGTCGGAGCTTCCGCTCGACGCACCCCTGCCGGAGAGCCTGCTGCCCGACGTGGCGTCGGTGAACCGCCGCCGTGGCCGGGTCGACATCTTCACCGGCTACGCGCGGCAGGGCCACACGCTGCGGGAGCTCATCATCGCGGCACAGGACACCGGACACTGGGCGGCCGCGGGAACTCCAGAGCAACTCGCCGACGCCGTCGAGGAACGCTTCCGCGCAGGCGTCCTGGACGTGATCTCGCTGGGCGGTCTCGCGGACCCACGCCAGCACGACTTCGTCGTCAACGGTCTCCTGCACGAGCTGCGCAAACGGAAGATCGTAGCCGCCGACTACACCGGCACGACGCTCCGCGAGAACCTCGGACTCGAACTGCCGGCCCCCGACGCGGCACCCGCCCGGGTCTGAACCGAGCCGCGCCCGGGACCTACCGGTCCCGGGCGCGGATCACCGCTTCACCGAATCCCAACTACCGTTCACCACATCTTCGTTGACACCGACTGGACGACGTGCTTGCATCGCGTCATGTCTCCGCCGGAGCCTCTGACCCGTCGCCGCGCCGTGGACCTCGTCCGGGTCGCCGCCGCGCTGTGTCGGTTCCCCGGCTGATCGGTCTTCTCCCCGGGGTCTCTTCTTCGACGGCCGCGTCGCGCACGCGCTGTCGGTTTCCGTCTCCGCGGGCCTGCCGAGGACGCTCCTGGCGCGTCGGTGCCGCGCTCCGCGCGGGCGCCCGTCCCCATCCCTCACCCATGACGGGACAGCCATGTCTGCTGCCGGTTCCGCCGCCCACCACGAGATCGCCCACGACCGCCGCAGGCTGCGCCAGTGGCTCGCAGGGGAGGCCAGAGCGGACGGGGTCACGCGGCGCCGGCTGCTGACGCTGCTGGCCGCCACCGCCGCCGTCGGCGCACTCCCGGTGCCCGATCCCGCTCGCGCCGCCGACTCGCCGATCCTCAAACCGCTGCCGCCCGAGTGGTTCATCCAGCGCGGCACCAACGCCGAGACCCGCTGGGAGGCGCTGCCTGGCACCGGCCACCACACCCCCAACGCCCTGTTCTTCGTCCGCAACCACACCGCGACGCCCGTCCTGGACGCCGCCGACTGGCGGCTGAGACTGTGGGGTGACGGGCTGCGCGGCGCACCCGCCGAGGACAGGCCGGTGGAATTCGGGTACGACGATCTGCGCGCTCTGCCGACCGTCACCCGTACCGCCTTCGTCGAGTGCGCGGGAAACGGCCGCAGTCACTACTCGACACAACAGGGCGAGACGGTCACCGGCACCCCATGGACGCTGGGCGCGGTCGGCGTCGCGCGCTGGCGCGGGGTGCGCCTGGCCGACGTACTGCACAGGGTCGGGCTGTCCTCGTACGCCGTCGACGTGCAACCCCGTGGCCTCGACGCCGAGTACGTCAGCGGCGGCGAGAGCCTCGGCCGGGTGCGTCGCCCGCTGCCGCTGGCCAAGGCTCTGGACGACGTGCTGCTCGCGTACGAGATGAACGGCGAGCCGCTTCCTTACGACCACGGCCACCCGGTGCGGGTCCTCGTGCCCTCGTGGGTGGGGATCGCCTCGATCAAATGGGTCGGCGACATCGAGGTGTCGGCACAGCCGCTGTACTCGCCGTGGAACACCACCTTCTACCGGCTGTTCGGCCCCGCCTACCCGCAGGAGGGCAGTGCGCCGCTGACCCGGCAGACGATCAAGAGCGCCTTCGAGCTGGCGAGCGGCGCGACGTTCCGGGCGGGGGAGAGCCAGGTGCTGCACGGCCGGTCCTGGTCGGGTGAGGGCGCCGTCGCGCGGGTCGACGTCAGCACCGACGGCGGGACGCAGTGGCGGCGGGCCCGACTGCACGACCGGCCGCGTTCCGGCACCTGGACGCGCTGGTCCGTCCCCTGGACACCTGGTGCGCCCGGCCCGACACATGTGCTGGCACGCGCCACGGACACGGCGGGCCACACCCAGCCGGACAGCGCCGTGTTCAACACGCAGGGCTATCTGTTCGACGCGGTGGTGCCACCCGGTGACCGTGCTCTGACGCCGGCATGCTTTCCCCGAACGACGACGATCTTCTGGCGTCTGCCCCGTCAGTCGATCCCGGACCGTTCCACGCCCGCCGTGATCCACCGCTGGAAGCACAGGAACACGACCAGCAACGGCAGGATCGACACGGCCGCCGCGAGGAACAGCTCGTGGAGCCTGACGACCTGGGACGTGGTGAAGGAGGACAGGGCCACCTGCACCGTCCAGGCGTCGCGGTCCTGCCCGATCACCAGCGGCCACAGGAAGGAGTTCCAGGCGCCGATGAACACGATCGTCCCCACAGGGGCGAAGACGGGCCGTGCATTCGGTACGACGATCAGCCAGTACGTCCGCCAGTGGCCCAGCCCGTCGACCTGCGCCGCGTCCTGCAACTCCGTGGGGAAGCCCAGGAAGTACTGCCGGAAGACGAAGCAGGCGAAGGCCGAGAACAGCGTCGGGACGATCAGCCCCCGATACGTCGAGATCCAGCCCAGCGACGACACGAGGACGAAGCTCGGGACGAAGGTGACGGTGGCCGGGACCATCAGCGTGCCGAGGACGGCGTAGAAGACCTTGTTCGCGTGCCGGTAGGGGATGCGGGCGAGGCCGTACCCGGCGAGCGAGGCGAGCAGCAGGGTGCCGAGCGTCGTGGCGACGGCGATCAGCGCGGAGTTGAACAGCGAGCGGGCGAAGGGAACGGAGGTGTCGTCGAAGAGTTCCCGCACGTTCCCCCAGCGCACCCTGGAGGGGAAGAAGGTCCATTCGGGAGCCGTGATGTCCTGTTCGCTCGACAGCCCGTTGCGCACGAGGAGATAGAAGGGGATGAGGAAGAGCAGGGTCAGCGCGATCAGCAGGACGAGCCGCAGGGCGCGTCCGACCCGTACCACCGCGTCCTCCATCTCACTCCTCCCTCCTGCCCAGACCGAACCAGCGTGCCTGGCCCACCGTCACCACCACGATGATCAGCGAGAGGATCACCGCGCCCGCGCTGCCGAGCCCGAGGTTCTGCCCCTGGCCGAGGGCGACGTAGTAGAGGTAGACGAGCGGCGGACGGGCGTAGGGCGGGTAACCGCGGGCGTCCGAGAGGAGGTTGTAGAACTCGTCGAAGGCCTGGAAGGCGTTGATGACGAGGAGCAGGACGACCGCGACCGACGTGGCACGCAGCTGGGGCAGGGTGATGTTCCGCAGCACCTGCCAGCCGGGCCGGGCGCCGTCGACCGCGGCGGCCTCGTACAGCCCGGGGTCGATCCGCTGCAGCCCGGCCAGGAAGAGGATCATGTAGAAGCCCGCCTGGAGCCAGAGCCGTACCGACACGATCACCAGCCAGTACCAGGGCGGATCGGTGGTGGACAACCAGGCGACCGGATCACCGCCGAACCAGCCGAGCACGGTGTTGGCGAGCCCGAACCGCACTCCGTTGAAGACGGACATCTTCCAGACGAGGGCGGCGACGACGTAACTGCACGCCGCCGGAAGGAAGAACACCGACCGGAAGAACGCCCGCGCCCTGCGTACCCGGTTGACCATCAGGGCGAGGGCCAGTGAGCACACGTACGTCGTGGGCACGATGAACGCCGTGAAGACCAGGAAGGTGCGCAGGCTCTCGACGAAGGCGTCGTCCGACAGCAAGGCCGTGTAGTTGCCGAGGCCGACGAAATCGGTGGGCGTCACGGTGTTGTGGGCGTCGAAGAAGCTGAGGGCGACGCTCCACAGCAGCGGGACGTACGTGAACAGACCCAGCCCGAGGGCGAACGGGCCGACGAAGATCCAGAACCAGAGCGTGCGGTTGCGCCCTCTGCGTCGGGCCGTGACGACTTCCGCCGTCACGACTTCTTCCTCACCCGGTCCAGTTCGGCCGCCACCTTCCGGACGGCCGCCCGCAGCTCGGTCTCCGGGTTCGCCCCACTCCTGATGATCCGGCTCAGCGCGTCCTGATAGGCGGTCTGACCGGCCGGGGTCCACAACAGGGGCTGCGCGTAGCCGTGTTCGGTGGTGAGGCGAACGGCCTCGGCTGCCGCGCCCGTCTTCAGCTTGTCGGCCTCCTTGGCGAGGGAGAGACGGGCGGGGATGTGGAAGCCGTAGGAGAGCGCGAAGTCCTCCTGGTAGTCGGTGCGTTCGACCCACAGCCACTTCACGAAGGCCTTGGCCGCGGCCCGGTGGTTGCTGCGGGCGCTGACGGCGGCCCCGTACGCGCCGACGGGGACGGAGGGTGCGCCCGATCCGTCCTTGGGGAACGGCAGCACCCCGAAGTCGTCGCCGAGTTCCTTGTGCACCTGGGGCAGCAGTCAGCGGGCGATGGAGATCGCGAAGGGTGTGAATCCGGCGGACCGGATGACGTGCGGTACGAACAGGATCGCGGCCTCTGTGGCGCGGGCGGTCCGGATCCCGCCGAGGTCGGTGATCCATTCCCCTTGCCAGCCGAGGTCGGTGAGCAGGTCGCGGACGGTCTGCTTGGCCTGCGGGTCCTCGCCGGAGAGGAACGCGGTCGGAGTCCGGGCGAGCGTGGCCGGCGAGGTCATCACCGGGAAGAGCATGGTGTTGAGCGTCTTGACGACGCGCGTTTCGGGGAGCGCTTCCTGGAGTTGTTCGGCGAGGCTCGAGCCGGGGTAGATCAGATCGGCGGGCAGCCCGTCCGGTCCGTCGGTGGTCGCGTTGGAGACGTCGACGAGGATCTTGTCCCGGAGTTCTTCGCGTAGCGCGGCCAGCCGGTCCAGCGACCCGGCACCCGGGGTGGCGTTGACGACGATCCGGGCAGTCCGGGCGGCGTCCGCGGCGACGCCCGGCGTGCGGTCCGCCACGGTCACTTCGTGTCCTGCCCGGGCGAGGGCTGCGGCCAGGTTGCCGCCGACGCGGCCGTTTCCGAGAACTGCGATCGTGGTCATGATGATCTGGTCCTTCCGTGCGTGCGGGCTGTGGTGCGCGGTCAGCGCGAGAGCGTGGATACGGCCCCGGCGTGGACGCCGGGCGCGGCAGCCAGGAAGCTCTGGCTCCCTGGGGTCCAGGGGCGGCCCTCGGCGTCGGAGATCCGTCCGCCGGCCTCGGTGACGAGCAGCGCTCCGGGGAGCAGGTCCGCGCGGGCACCGGCGAACTGCCAGAAGGCGTCGATCCGGCCGGCGGCCACGTTCAGCAGGTGCAGGGTCGCGGGCACGGCGGTGCGGACGACGAGCGCGTCGAAGAGCATCGCGGTGATCGAGGAGCCGACGCGCCGCACGACCTCTTCGTCCTCGTCCGGCCGGGCCTGGCTGGTGGCCACGATGCCGAGGCCGAGGTCCGCGGTCCGGGAGACGTGCAGCGGCCGGCCGTCGAGGTGGGCGCCCGCGCCGGCCTGCGCGGTGTAGGTCTCGCCGGTCAGCGGCAGGTGGACCGCGGTGAGCACCGGCTGGTTCTCACGCACGAGGGTGGCGGTCACCGCCCACTCCGGCAGGGCGTGCAGGTGGTTGACGTTGCCCTCGGCCGGATCCACGACCCACCATTCACCGGACGGCAGCGCCCCGCCGTCCAGTTCGTCCGCCACCCAGCGGGCGCCCGGGCGCAGGCGCGTGAGGCGGGGGCGCAGGATGTCGAGGGCCGTGTCGTCGTTGGCGGCGAGCGCGCGCATGAGCTCTTCGCGGGTCCGGTACCGGACCACCTCGCCGAAGCGGTCGCGCAGGGCCGCACCCGCCTCACGCACGGCGATCGCGGTCTGGACGAGCAGGTCGGCGTCGGAGGCGGCGACGTCGATGGTCTGAAGCGTTTCGGACATGGTGGTGCTCCCGTCTGAGGAGGGGTTCTGAGGCCGGTCGAGGGCCGAACCGCGCGTTGCTTCCTGCGCGTTCACCTCACGGTATGCAGTCACTCGATTAACTTCAAATGCATGTCAGGCACGGTTAGGATTACTCAAATGCAATTGGATTTGAATCTGCTCGCCGCGCTCGACGCGCTGCTGGAGGAGGGCAGTGTGGCCGGAGCGGCGGCACGCCTGCATGTCACCGCCCCCGCGATGAGCCGGAGTCTGGGCCGGATTCGGCGCACGACCGGGGATCAGATCCTGGTGCGCACCGGCCGCACGATGACCCCGACGCCGTATGCGATCGCCGTCCGGCAACAGGTGCATGAGCTGCTGCACCAGGTCCAGGGGGTGCTGGCACCGAGCCGAGAACTCGATCTGGCAACGTTGGAGCGCACTTTCACACTTCGCTGGCACGATTCCCTGGTCGCCCTGAGCGGCCCCGCACTGCTCGCGGCCGTACGCGGACAGGCGCCGGGCGTGCGCTTGCGCTTCGTCGCGGAATCGAGCATCGACACCCCCGAGCTGCGGCGCGGCGAGGTCGACCTGGAGGCGAACGCCAACCGCCCGAGCGCACCGGACATCCGAGCCGAGAACGTGGGCGAGACCCGCCTCGTCATCGTCGCGAGGCAGGGGCACCCCCTCACCCGGGTCAGGACCGTCACCCCACAGCAGTACGCCGCCGCTGAGCACGTCACCGTCTCGCGACGCGGAAACCTGAGCAACGCCATCGACGACGCCCTCGCGCGGCTCGGCCTCACCCGCCGCGTGGTGGCGACCGCGCCCACGGAAGCGGCCGCGCTGCAGTTCGCGCGCGGCTCCGACATCCTGATCAGCGCCCCCGAGGCCACCACGAGGTCGGCGGTCGCCGACCTCGGCCTGGTCGTGCTCCCCCTCCCGCTCGAACTGCCGTCGGCACCGGTCTACCTGTCGTGGCATCAGCGCTACGACACCGACCAAGCCCACGCCTGGCTGCGAGGGCTGGCGCGCACCGCGCTGACCCCGCCCGGAGCGTCGTAATCGGCGCCCGTGGCGCGCGAAGCGAGAGCGGAGCCCTTCCCGGAGGCGTGAGTACCTGTCAGTGAAGTCGGCGTTGGGGCACCTTCGGTCCGATCAAAGCCGACTACGCTGACGGAACCTGCACTTCGAGGTGCGGTGGAACGAGTGGTGTGGCAAAACCTTGCTCGGCCTGTTCGATCTTCCTGCTCGGTACGCCCGTCGGTGCGGCGACGGTCAGCTCGGTCGGTGGGGGAGCAGGGTGGCCCGTAGCTCGTTCTCGGTGATCTGCTCGGCGGGGCGGTGGAGCGTCCAGCAGTGGGCCTCACCGTCCATGGGCAGCACCGCGACGACGGTCTCCAACGACCGACGGCCGACTTCGCCACTGGTGAGTTGGCGGATGATGACGGCGGTGTCGTCGTCCAGGCCGAGCAGGGCGTGAACGGCATTCTTCAGTTCGCGCAGGTACGGGCTCGGCCAGGCGCTTCCTGGGCGCGGTTCCAGGTACATGGGGGTACTCCGGTGTGTTCGAGCGTTGCGACTTGCCCGCCTCCCGACGCCGTCGGTGTGCGCGGGCGGGGTGTGCTGTAGCAGCGGCATGCTGGAGGTGGCGGTGCCGGTCGGCGGGACGCAGCCGGGTGCGCCCCGTCGGCCTGTCTGTTCGGGTACGGCAGCCACACTGTGTGGCTTTGCCGGGCCCGCCCGCCGCACCCCGAGCCAGGACGCAGGTGTTACGGGCGGCGGCTTCGTGATGGTGGTTCAGTTGGGTGGTGGGCGGGTGGTGGCCCAGTCGGGTGTGCTGACGGGCGCTCGGGCGACGCGGGGCTGTCTGGTCATGGCCACCTGCCAGATGGCGAGGAGCAGCAGCGTGCCGGTTTCGGCGAGGAGGCTGAGGGCGGCTTGGGGCTCGGGCCGCAGACCGTGCTCGGTGAATCCGAACACTCCTACGGTGCGCGAAGCGGCGAAGCCGCCGAGAGCCCCGAGCGCGACGCCTGCCGCGGCGGCCCTCAGCAGCAGGGGCGGGGTTCCGATCAGCAGCAGGGCGGCGAGGGAGAAGGAAGCGCAGGCCTGGAGCAGGAACAGGGGGCCGATGACACGGATGAAGCGGTACCCGTCGAGGTAGAGCTGGGCGTGGATGTATCCGCTGACAGCGAGGGTCGCGGCGGTCATCGACCGCAGGGTGGGGGCGAGGAATCTTCGGGTGTTCATGCCAGCCTCTGCTCCTTGACGGCCAGTTCGCGGTCGCCCTGGCGGTAGCCGACGCTGCGGATGCCGAGGGCTTCTTTGAGCTGCCGGGCGGGAACGACCTGCGGGGTGGGGGCGGGAGCGCGGCCCGGTTTGGGCAGGGGGTAGGCGGTGGTGGTGGCGGAGTGGAAGGTGATGTTGCCCTCGGTCTTGGTGAACAACTGGTGGACGTGCCCGTTGAGACAGGTGACGGAGGAGAAGCGGCGCAGCAGCGCGATGACCTTGAGGGCGTCGTCGGTGCTCCAGCCCCACTTCGGGTACATGGCGAACAGCGGAATGTGGCTGAAGACCACGATGGGGGTGTCCGACGACAGTCCGGCGGTGTCCTTGCGAACGAAGTCGATCTGGTCGGTGCCAAGGTGACCGAGCTTCTCCAGGCTCAGGGTGTTGACCAGGGCGATGAAGTGCACGCCGTGGGTGTCGAAGCTGTACCAGCCATCGCCGAGCGTGCCCATGCCGAAGGTGCGCCGGTAGGCGCGGCCCACATCGCCGATGGAATCGTGCTCGCCCGGCACGGTGAAGACGCGGTCGGTCTTCAGGCCGGTCATCATCTGTTTGACCTGGTCGAACTGCCCGGCCGTGGACAGGTGGGTCAGATCGCCGCTGTGCATGACGAAGTCAGGTCTGAAGCCGAGCGAGTTGACCTGCTTGATCGCTTCGGCGAAGGAGCCGGCCACATTCGTGTTCGCCGGGCCCTGGAACCCGATATGGCTGTCGGAGACCTGTACGAACCGCAGCGTGCCGCTCTCCGTTGCGGCGGCGCCTGCCGCGGCCCCGACGCTGGTGCCTCGGGGACCGGCGATGTGGCTGATCACCTCTCCGCCGGCCACGGTCAGTACCACCGCGCCGCCGAACCACCCTGCGTGCCGCATGAGTTGACGTCGAGTCATGCCGTGTTCGGTATCGGGCCGACCGGCGTCGTCTGCCAGTGCTCCGTCGTGACTGCCGTAGTAGTCGGTCATCGGGTCACCTCCACGGTGGCGGTCATGAACGGATGGATGGTGCAGAGGTAGGCGTAGGTGCCGGGCTTGGTGAACGTGTAGCTGTAGGTGGCGAGGGTGGCCAGGGCGGCCGAATGCAACGGGCCGCCCGATCCGGCGCTGGTGACGGTGTGGGCGTCGGCGTCTTGATTGGTCCACGTCACCTTCGTGCCCGCCTTGACCTTCAGCTTGGCCGGGGAGAATGCGAAGTTGTTGATCGCCACCGCGTTCCCGGTCACCGGCGCAGCCGCCGCGCCGGTGCTCGAGGGACTCATGGGCATGCTCATGCTGGGCATCGGCGAGGCGCCGGGAGTGGAGCCTTTTCCCGACCCCGTGGCGCCGGGCATCCCCGCCGTCTGATGCTGACCCGGACCGGGTGTGATGGCGCCGGCTCCACTGGCCGAGGAGTGCGACGACTGGCCGCATGAGCTGAGGAGCCCCACCGAGCCGGCAGTGGCGATGACGGCGACGGCCAGCCCGGCCGCGGCGCGTGATCGCCGGCCTGGTATGTGAAAGTTCAGGTCCATGGTGTCCGTTCCTCACTGATCAGGCGGAGCCGGGGACTGCGCCTGATCGGCGCACGTGACCGCAGGAATATGTGGCGGATGCCGTGTTCATGGGCGTGTGTCCCTCGCGGACCCGGTGAGCGAACAGGGGTGCCGCCCCGGGTCGGCGGCTCGCCGCGACGTGCCGCACGCTGCACACCCGCCCTTGCGCGCCACGAAGATGCGGGCGGCGTCCGGCAGTTCCCCCTATGAGGAGCCGTGGGTGACTCTGGACAGGTCGGCGGTGCCCGTACGGATGGTGCGCATGCCGGGCCGGGCGGAGTTCTGTCCCGGTGGCGCCTACTGGGCTGCACGGGGGAGGGGTGGGCTTGGCCGGCGCCAGGACCGCGTCCGTCGCGTGGTGCATCTCGGTCACCTCTGATCCTTCTTTTGCCGCATGGGGAATCCATGAGGAAGTGCGCGTGAGCCGGCTCTTGTCCGGCTCCACGGACGGCGGGGGTCCCATGGTTCGGTAGATATGCACTTTTTATGAGACTTCTTGGCGTGCTCGTGGATCAGCCGGCCTTCCGGGCGCCGCGCACGCTCGACCCCCTTGGTGCGGCAAGGTCCGGCAGGCGCATATCGCCCGTGGCGTGCGCGGAGCGTCATCTTTCCCGTGCTGTGCGTTACAGGACAAAGTGGTATATGTGCGCGATGATCGGCCTATGCACTGGAGTTCCCGAAAGCGTGGTCCAAAGACCGATCCGGATCGCTCCGCGCGCCGTGTCTCTGGTAAAGGGACGCTTTCGACCGCAGATGAGGAACTGCTGCGCACTCTGTACGCGGAGCATGCAGGAGCCCTGTTCCGCTACGTACTGCGACTGACGTCAGGAGATTGGCAATGGGCGGAGGATGTGGTGCAGGAGACGTTGCTGCGAGCGTGGCAGCATCCCGACGCGTTCGACCCCGCCCGCGGCCCGGCCAGGGCGTGGCTGTGCACGGTCGCCCGGCATGTGGTCATCGACGCCCACCGGGCCCGGCAGGCCAGGCCGGCCGAGGCCGGCGGCGAGGCCCTTCAGCGGGCCGACGAGCAGACGCCGGGCGAGGACCAGATCGAGCAGGCACTGCAGAGCTGGGCGGTTGCCGACGCCGTCCGGTCGCTGTCCCCGGACCACCGCGCCGTCCTGCTGGAGACCTACTACCGGGGCCGCACCATGGCGGAGGCCGCACAGTCGCTGGGCATCCCGCTGGGCACCGTGAAGTCGCGGACGTACTACGCCCTGCACGCCCTGCGGCTGGCGCTGCAGGAACGGGGCATCGAGCCATGACCGCGGTGGGCCGGAGGTGGTGGCGACCGTGAGTGCGGAGCACGACGCCTTCCGGCTGGCGCTGGGGGGATACGTCCTGGGCACGCTGCCCTCGGCAGAAATGGAAGGGGTGCGCCTCCACCTCGCGGAATGCGCCGAGTGCCGGGCCGAACACACCCGGCTGGCGGGATTGCCAGCGCTGCTGGCGACGGTGACCGAAGCCGAAGTCTCGGGCCAGACGGTGCCGTCGGCCGACGCGGACCTGGCCGACCGGCTGGTGGCACGGGCAGCCGAAAGCGCGCAGGGCTCCCTGCCCGAACGGCCCGCCGAGCCAGCGGTGTCGAAGGCGCCGGCAAAGGGGGTGCTGGAGAGGCTGCTCCAGCAGGCCGCGGCCCGGCGCCGCAGGACCTGGCGTCTGCAACTGGCCGGCGCGGCCGCCTCGCTGACGTTCCTCGCGGCAGCGGTCGGCGGCACATGGCTGGCGGCCGTCGGAACCGTGGGAAGCCAGGCGTCGCCGCCCGGGCCGACCGCGCCGACTGCCTATCGCACCTTCTCCGGAAGCGATCCCGCCACCGGTGTCTCCGCCTCGGTGAAGGTCACGCCCTCTGCCTGGGGCAGTGTCCTGCAGGTCTCCGCCAAGGGGGCACCCGCCGGAATCACCTGCCGCCTGCAGGCGGTCGGACCCGGCGGAGCCAGAGCGGACGGCGCCAGCTGGCGGGCGGGCGAGTACCTGCGCGGCACCACGATCCCAGGGGCGGTTGCCATGTCCCCGGGAGACATCAACCACTTCGAGATCCTCGCGGGCAACGGCCAGAAGCTGGTCACCATCCAGGCGTGAGGCGAGGCCAGGGACGTCATGTCACCGGGCGGCCCGGCTGCCCGGTGACATGACGGCAGCTGTCGGACGTGAGCGCACGGCGGCACACGTGATCACCGTCGTCGACCGATGCCACCACGCCGCCCGGTTCCGGCACCGGCGCCTCTGTGGCCGACGGGCTGAGCGGCGCCACGCGCGCTGAGACCGTTCGTGGTCAAAGCGGCTGCCACCGGCCGGAGAAGATCACCTGCGCGGCCGGGTTGATCGACGTAAGGCCGTCCGGGGCCGATGGCGTGCACCTCAACCTCCGCCAGGAGGTTGAGGTCAAAGCCGGGATACGGGGGCCTTCTCGCGGCGCGCCGACGCTTTACGGGAGCTGGTGCCACTCACCCCGGCTCCGGCGAACCGGCCGCGTCCTCAGCCGACTTGACGGGTGTGTGCGCCGGCGGGGCGTGCACTCCCTCTCCGGGTGGCCAGTGGCACCGCCCTGGGCCTCGGCAGGCACCGGGCCGAGTGCGGCGTCGACCCCTGACAGAGGCGAATGAGCTCAGCCTGGCCGTCGGCATGGACCTTACCCGCAAGAAGTCGGGCTAAAGGTGTGAACCGCTCGAACCGATCGGCATGTGTCTTCCGTGGAACTGAATGAGCGCGCCGCTTCAGGATCCGAGCCTACCGACAGCCTCGAAGTTGTTGCAGGTCATCCCCGTTCCGCTCTCCGCACATCCACAGAAGAGCCAGAAGCCCATGTTTGTGACCGATTCCCCCAGCCCGAGTTCACTGCTCGGCCGGCCCTGCCGCCACGAGGCGCTACTCACCCTGCCTGCGCAGGAGGCACATGTCTCCGCCGCTCGTCACTTCGCGGCCGATCTGCTGGAGACCTGGAGCGTGCCCGTAAGCGAGCGGGAGTCCGCCGTTCTCATCGTCGACGAACTCGCTGCCAACGCTGCCCAGTACGGCCGCGAGCGCATGACCCTGCTGCTTGTCCTCGACGACGGCACTCTGCACATCGTGGTCACCGACTCCGGCATGGAAGTGGACCGCCACCGTGCCGGCATCGCCCCCGACGAACATGGCCGCGGCACCGGCATCGTCCAGTACCTCGCCCAGTCGACCGAAATCCACCAGACGCGCGGCGGCCGCGAAGTCCGCGCCTGCCTGAGGTGCTCGCCATGACCAGGCCGGGCGTTCCGCACCACCTGCGGTCTCCTGCCAGGGTCGATGCCGCAGCACGGCGACGGGTCCCAGGGGCGGCTGCGGTGCCGGGGCACCCGACGGCCCCGCCGCGTGGCCCCTCGCGGCCCACAAGCCGTGCCCCGTCGACGACTGCCCCGGACCGGCCCAGATGCCCAGGCGGCCCCCGGCACATCCGTCGGCCCTTGATCACGGCGACCACGACCACGACACGGTGCTGTGTCAACGCTGCGGCGCCGGCCGCACCGGCGGAGGTGTGAGCATGGACGTCCCCCCGAACAGCGGCGAAGGCATCGGCGCCTCGCCCTCCCCGCACGAGGCGTACGCGAATGCGCCGGACCTGCGCCGCGAGATGCACCGAATACTCGCCCTCGGGGCCGAACGCGACGGCCGCCGGCCAGGGCCGGTCACCGGCCACCTGGTCGATGCGACCGCAGCCGAACGCGCCTGGCTGCTACGACGGGCCGCCCTCATGGACCGGATGGCCCTCGATGACCCCGGCCCCGGCCCGGTCGCAGCCGCCGCAGAAACCGCCGAGCAACTCGTCCTGTACGACCGTCGCCATCCCGACCTGGTGGTCGGCCCGCACCACCCCGACGCGATCACGCTCGCCCCCAGCCACCGCCTCTACGTCCGCCAGGAGTACGCCGCCTGGACGGCCGCCGGGCGTCCCAGAACCTGAATCGACCCGATCCGACCAGGAGAAGGACTCATGAGCCGCAAGGACATCGACACCCGGCACGCCCCCGCGGCAGCCGTCCCACTCCACTCGCCGCACCCCACATGCCGGTGAGCCCGGTCCTGCGCGTGCGCGGCGCGTGACAGCGAACGGTCTGAGGACCCTCGTGGGCCCTCGGGCCGGGCAGGGCGGATCAGCTCGCGGTGAGCGGTGCCGACCTGGGCCGACTGCCTCCCGGACGCGCTACCGGCCGCAATCGGCGCCGTGACGAGTTCGCGCCCCACGGGGTGACGGAAACGATCAAGTCCTGACGCAGAGCCGGTGTTCCCGGTCTGCCGCACGAGATGAGGACGTGGCGTGCCCCAGTCGGTCCGCAACAAGCAGCAGGATCCCGGGGGACGCATGCCGCTCGCGGAGCACCTTCGTGAACTCCGCAACCGGCTCGCCAAGGCCGTCCTTGCCGTCCTGGTCGTCACGATCGCCGCGGCCTTCACCTACAAAGGTCTCATCAATTTCTTCACCAGGCCGGTGCTGGACTCGGTCGGCTGCCCGACGTCCTTCGCCGATCTGGCCAAGCAGACCACGGACACCACCTGCGCGCGGGTCACGATCAACGGTCTGCTCGCGCCTTTCACTCTGGCGCTGAAGGTGTCCCTGATGGCCGGCGTCGTGCTGGCCTCGCCGGTATGGCTGTACCAGCTGTGGGCGTTCGTCGCCCCCGGCCTGCACAAGCACGAGCGGAGATACGCCTACGCGTTCGTCGGCGCGGGCGTCCCGCTGTTCTTCGGCGGCGCCGTCTTCGCCTACAAGGTGCTGCCCACGACCGCGAAGGCGTTGATCGACTTCACCCCGGACGGGGTGGACAACCTGCTGCCGCTGGACGATCTGCTCGACCTCGTCACCCGCATGGTGGTCGTCTTTGGTCTCTCCTTCGAGATGCCGCTGCTGTTGCTCATGCTGAACCTCACCGGAGTGCTGTCCGGCCGGCGGATGCTCGGCCGGTGGCGCGGCACCGTCGTGGGGATCACGGTCTTTTCGGCTGTGGCGACGCCGAGCACGGACCCGTTGACCATGCTGGCGCTGGCCGCGCCGATCTGGGGGCTCTATTTCGCCGCAGTCGTCTTTTCGCTTCTCCATGACCGGCGCAAGGCCCGAAGAGAGGCAGAGGGACCCGGCGACGACGAGGCATCCGATCTCGACCTCACGCCGCAGGACATCGGTGAAGTGGAAGCTGTGTCCGTCGGCCAGGCCCTGCGCGTGCAGTCGGGAGCTTACGACGACCGCGCCGACGGGCAGGACGACGTGACCTGATGAGGGGTCGTCAGCAGGGCACAGAGCGCAAAGGCCCCGCCGAAGCGCAACACCGACTCCGGGCGGCCCGCGACTGCGCGGCGGAGCGTACCGGGGGTGTCGGGCGAACGAGGATGCGTGTCAGCCTCT
The DNA here is from genome assembly GCF_040703965.1 of Streptomyces sp. NPDC006655. NCBI lineage: Bacteria > Bacillati > Actinomycetota > Actinomycetes > Kitasatosporales > Streptomycetaceae > Streptomyces > Streptomyces sp. NPDC006655. The sequence continues at coordinate 121,908 of NZ_JBEYJU010000016.1, forward strand.
CCAGGGCGGGGGTGGCCTGCGCCCTCACGATGACGTCGCCCGCACGGGCACCCTCGATCGGGTTCCCCGCGCGAGCAACGCCCGCGGGGTGGCGGACGCCCTCGCACTCGGCCCGGCCGTCTCGGCGGCGAGAAGGCGTACTCCTCCCGTCACAACCGCCGCCATCTGCGCCGACGCCAGATCACCAAGCAACCGTCCCCGAACCGAAGAACCAGCGGGCCAACCGCCAAGCCCGCGGCAGCAAGGGCGGCCGACCTGTCGGCTTCGACAAGACGATCTACAAGCGAAGGAACAAGGTCGAGCGGACGATCAACGCGCTGAAGAGTTCCTGGGCCGTGGCGACGAGATTCGATACTGACTTCGGCTCGTCAGGGTGATTCCTCTCGAAGTGCTGCTGCGGAGCTCGTTCCCGCCAGCCGGTATGCCCGTCAGAGCTGCGATGCTCCACCGTCGACCACGAGTTCGGCGCCGGTGGTGAAGGTCGCGTCGAAGGCGAGGAAGAGCACCGCTCTGGCCACCTCGTTCGGCTCGCCGAAGCGTTGCATCGGATTGCCCGCGATCATCCACGCCTTGGTCTGCTCGACGGCCTCCGGGGAGGGCAGCGACCTCTCCAGGATGCCGGTCTCGATCGGTCCGGGGCTGACCGCGTTGACGCGCAGGCCGCGCGGCAGCAGTTCACGGCCGAGGCTGCGGGTCATCGAGCGCAGCGCCGCCTTGGTCGCCGCGTACGCACTGCTGCCCGCCAGTCCCTTCACGTTCGCGACCGAGGTGGTGAGCACGATGCCGCCGCCCTCGCGGAGCAGCGGGGCCAGCTTGAGCACCGTGAAGTACGGGCCCTTGGCGTTGATCGTGAACAGCTGGTCGTAGATCTCCGCGGTCATCGACTCGAAGGGCACGAAACTGGCCACCCCGGCGTTCACGAACAACGCGTCGATGCTGCCGAACTCCGCCTTCACTCGGTCGGCCAGCACGTCGATGTCGGCGAGGTCTCCGGTGTCACTGCGCAGGACCACCGCGTTCTCCTCGCCCAGCCGCGCGCGGGCCTCGTCGAGCGTGGTCTGGGTCCGCCCGGTGATCAGTACCCGCGCGCCTCCGTCCACCAGGTGCTGCGCCGTCGTGAACCCGAAGCCGCTGCTGCCGCCGATGATCACGACGCTCTTGCCGTCGTACCTGCCCATGTCGAACACCTTCGCTCGTCGCGCTGTTTCGCCTGCCCTTCAAGTCAATGCCGGCGCGAAAGCGCCGTCCAAGACCTGTTCTGCACGGCGTCATGCACCGGATGCATGGCGGCGCGTACGCTGGGAGGATGAGCGACACCCCTGCGGCGACCGAAGGGCCGGACCACGACACGGACCTCGATCTGCGGCTCGTGCGGTACTTCACGGTCGTGGCCGAGTGCCTGAACTTCGGCCGCGCCGCGGATCGGCTGCACGTCGCCCAGCCCTCGCTGAGCCGACAGATGCAGCGACTCGAGGGGCACCTGGGCGTGCGCCTGCTCGACCGCACATCGCAGGGCACTGGCCTGACCCAGGCGGGTGAGGTCTTCCTGGAGCAGGCCCGCACGCTGCTGAGCACGAGTCGGCGGGCGATGAGCGTCACGCGCGCGGCCGCGCCGGCCGGTGCCCTCACCGTCGGATACGTCGAGGACCTGGCCGTCAGCGGAGCCGTGCGCGCACTGCGGGCCGCCCATCCCGACGCGCGGATCCGCACCCGGCACCTGGCGTGGAACGAGACCCGGGCCTTCACGGAGCGCCGGATCGACGCGCTCGTCACCCGGAAACCGTTCACCCTGCCCGCCGACCGGCTGCGCGTCACCGTCCTCTACGAGGAGCCGCGCGTGCTGGTGGTCCCGGCCACCCACCGCCTGGTCGGCAAGGAGCACGTCAGCCTGGACGACGTCGCCGACGAGGAGTTCATCCCGTGCACGCAGAGCGCCGCGCTGTGGACCGCACCGCGGCCGCCCGAGCCGCGTTTCGGCGATGCAGGCGACGGCGCCGGACCCGATCCCGCGGTGCCGCCCGGCCCCAGCGGCGAGGACAGCTTCGACGACAAGCTCGACCTGATCGCCGGCGGTTACTCGCTCGGCATCTTGCCCGCCGGCGATCGACGCAGCACCCTGCGTCCCGACGTGGCCGTCATCCCGCTCGAGGGGATGCAGCCGTGCCAGGTCGTCCTCGTCTCGCACGCCGACGACCGCAATCCGCTACTCGCGGCTTTCCGCGCCTATTGGCGCCCCGGTCCGAGTCGCCTCGCCGGCCGGTGAGCACGCGCCGGGCCTGACCACCGCCGTCCCGCCACAGCTGGTGCCACTGGTAGGCCGACTTCCGGCTCACCCGCAGGCGCTGTGCGACCTCCGACGGCTTGATCTTCTGCTCGAACAACTCCGCCGCCTGCATTCGCACAGACTCCCGGCGCCGGCGCCCCTCAGCGGTCAACCCGCCCCCATCGCCATATCTCACACACCACGGGATACGGCCCCCACACCGGCCCCATCAGGGACTTCGCGAAAGTTCACCCGAAGTCAGTAAGCGCGGTTACATCTTCCACAGCACCGTCACCGTCGCCTCGATCCGGCTCCGTCCGTGATCTCCGTCGGCCCTAGGGTGCGTTTCAGAAGTGGATCTTGATGTGTCAAGATCCACTTCGTGGGGAGGCACGATCTGACGAATGCGCAGTGGGCGAA